>JBATHN010000529.1:0-2979 GCA_049666885.1 Desulfobacterales bacterium | reverse complement strand
TCATCAGCGCCCAGCCATAGCAGCGGGTCTGGGTTTCCGGTATGATTCGGTCGAGGCGTTCGGTAAAATTTTTACGATCAGCGCTGTCTTTAAAGATCGTTTAGCGTTCGATCCCTCGAATGACAATTCGCTGCAAGGCACCGAGGGCATCTATGCGGACTTTACGAGGCATGGCGGTTTTATCCAGATCACAGAATTATTGTAAATATATAAATAGAACGGACGTCCCGGTTCTCCCGCGGATAAGTTTCCCATATCCAGCCTAACGAATCCAGCGGTTCCCCTTCTCGACTTCTCGTTATTTCTTCTTTCTTATCTTTGCAGACACCAGTTTTGTCGGGCGATCCTGGATATAACCGTATACCTTGTCTAATCCTCTTTTCTTCTCGACATCATCCACCAGGCGCCTTTTTCCCGAATCGAAGTAGAAAGGTATCACCCGCACGAATTTGGGTGCCTTGGCAAATCCCTGGATTTCGCCCTTTTCGGAATCCATTATTCGCCTCGCCGGTTTTGCAATGATCGCCTTGCCGATGTTCTCGATTCGGATAATCCCGTGATATCTTCCTAGTTCATCGACCGTTATGAAGCCTTCGTATTCGCCGCTGTTAGGTTCACGGCCGAGCATATCGGAAAGCTTTATCCGCTTTTCGATGCCTCTCGGCGATGTGACCGCAGCTGTTACCTTAAGGTTGGATAAATCGTCTCTGAAGCGCGCGCTCGCATGGATACGCACCGGTGCTTTCGGACAATTGCTGTATGAAGCGCCTCCGAACGCCTGAATTCGCCTGTTCTCGGCACCGGCAAGGGCCTTAAAACTGAAGGATTCGCCCGGAGCCGACCTGAGGGCAACCAGATACCAGAGTCCCGGATCGGGATTTTCGACCAGGGCGAATTCATGCGGGGCCTTGCTGATCACGTGCTTGATTGTGGAACCATTCATGTCGACGTAGGTACCGCTGGGATCTATGAGAAATAGCCACAGATCACTTGAAGCTGGGTATACCAGCGTGAAGGATACACGCTCGCATTTCTCCTCGACCATTACGGGGACTGCGCATACAAGTCCGGCGAGTCGATCGTTGGGAAAGATCAGCTCCCTAGTGCCCTTGATGCCGAGTATCTTGCAGATCACCTCGAGCGCGGGCCGTTTCTTCTTACCGGCCGCCATGATTTTTTCGATGAGATCATCAAGCTTGCTCATACGGCTATCCGGGAAAAGCTGTGGGCTGGTGGTGATGATTCCCCCCCTCACCTGGGCGTTTATCTCGGCCATTGCGGCCTCGATGACCATCGGTTGGTCATCTCCAACTGTATAAGACCGGCCGCCCGTTTCATCGGCCAGCTCATCCAGGACGTCCATGTCGACCTTGTCCGGCTCCCCCACTCCCAGGGTATAGATCCTGACGCCTCCTTCCTTGAAAGAAGGCAACACCTCGGAAGCTTCCGACCCGCCCGGAGTATTGTGCTTGCCGTCGGTCAGGAGTAGCGCTACCTGGACAGCTGCCCTCGTAGCTGGAGTCTGGATCTGGCCGAGGGCATCGTAGAGTCCGTCGCGGATATTGGTCGTACCCCTCGGTGTGAGAAGGTTGATCGCGTCGGTCTCGCTCGTGAGATCGGGAAGTGTCCCGACTTCGTTTAGATCAAGGATTCTTTCGATCGCGTGGTCATACCAGATGATGGTGAGCAGGTCGTTCACCTGAGCGTAAAATTCAAGCCAGTAGATTGCACCATATTGAGCATCGGCCATCTTGTTGCCCGTTGCCATCGATCCGGACCGGTCAAGGACGAGTGCGAACCTTGCCTGCTTGTCAAGCGCTATCCAGTTTGGTTCGACGTGCCCTGTCGGTAGTACTCCGCTCGCCGGATCGGGAGCGGTAAGCGTCGTAAATCCGGGCTGAGCGATGATCGTCGACCAGCACGACTCGCCGTGCGTATCGTCCTGTGCCGTGTCGGAGTCTGGATCGTGGTTGCTCACCGAACAGAATTCGGTAACCGGATTGGCTGCGTCGACCCAGGTCCCGGTATTGTCGAAATACCCGGCATCATCCCTGCTCTTTTCCATGATACAGAAGTTCGATCCTGCAGCAGCCGCGCACTCGGCATCTACCTGGCACATCACCCAATCATAATCGGCGTTGGTCGGTAGATCGGAAAAATCCGAGTTGACAGTTATCGATGTTGCCGTATCGGCGATTACTGTTTTGCTTTCATAGTTGCCGCCGAACATCATTAAGCAACGCGCGTTCTGGTTGGCGAGTTCGTTATCGGCCCTGCCGCTATCCAGGATAGGGATCGTGTGGTTGTCAGGCGCGGGATTTGAATCGTTGACCGTATCGATGATATAGGGCTGGCAGTACTCGTCCCCCAGGTTCCACATGTGATGCCCCATCTCGTGAATCAGGGTAAGCACCTGCCTTTTGACATACGGCATCAGATGAAATGCAGCGCCTGGATTTCCGAATGAACCGGAACTGTAACTCGGATCGCCGCTCTCATATAAGACCGCATCGGCCGAGTCTAGTCCATTGCTATCGTCGCAAACGAAAATGGTGCCGAAGCTTATCTGTCCCTCTGACGCATTGTACAGAATCTCCGAAACCTTTTTGAAGCAGCGCTCCCATTCGATCCAATCGTCGGCAGTCATAAAAAAGTTAGCAACCGCAGTAAGGTCGAATTTCCCATCTTTGAATCTTCCGGTTCCCATTTCACCCATCCTCAATGAAAACAAAAGAACAATTATTAAAAGTTGCTTAAAAGTGTGTCCGTTTTTACTGGACCACTACACATAGCAAAATGTTATATGAAAAATCCCAGAAATCCAGATACGTAAGATGGTATCTGTTATATTTTAACTTTGCAAAGATCGCGTGCCTGCTTGCCATTACTGTAACTAATTGAAAATACATTATAGTTGCATGTATGATCTGGATATATTAGCCTTACCTCGGGCATTGCCAGAATGTCAAACCCCTATTG
>JBATHN010000528.1:0-2963 GCA_049666885.1 Desulfobacterales bacterium | reverse complement strand
ACCTTGTACTGCATCGGCGTCAGCTTTCGTTGCAGTTCCGCATCGTCGGGTTTGGTATAGCTCTTCGTCTCGTCCGGTTTTTTCGCAGCCGTTACACCATCACCCCAGATTTTTTCGATGAACTGGTCCCGGCCGGAAGCGTGGCGGTATGCCTTGTAGCGCAGGGGGCTCTTTTTGAAGTAATCCTGATGGTAGTCCTCTGCCTTGTAGAACGGGGTCAGCGGACCAATGGGGGTGACGACCGCACTGCTGAAACGCCCCGAACGGGCCAGCTCCGCTTTCGACGCCTCTGCCTGCCGCTTCTGTTCCTCATTGTGATAAAAAATGGCCGTGCGGTATTGCGGCCCCCGGTCGACAAACTGCCCGCCGTTATCGGTAGGGTCAACATGCCGCCAGAAAGCGTCCAGCAGTTCCCGGTAGGTCACCTTTTCGGGATCGTATAATACCTGGACCGCTTCGTAATGCCCGGTGCTGCCGGAGGATACCTCCTGGTAAGTCGGGTTTGTTTTGGAACCTCCGGTGTACCCGGATATCACCTCGACGACACCGTTGAGCTTTACGAGGTCAGACTCCGAGCACCAAAAGCAGCCGCCGGCGAAGGTCGCGGTCTCAAGATGTTTGAATGATGGGTCCATGCCGTGTCTCTCTGTGTTGATGTTAATTTAATGGCGGATAATCCCGCCGGTTATAAGGGCTCACTCATGATATACTTCACATTTCGACCGCCGATGCATCCCATCCGGCTGTGTTGCGAAAAACTCTGAATCTAAACATATTCCCGCGTTTTCGTGCCTTGCCAGTCGTGCGTCTCGACGTTCAAATTTGCAAATCTATTATTTTGTGACTGCACAAACCTCCGACGGATCACCCGGAACGAACCGCCGCCACGACGCTCCGGATAGCGGCAGGATTGGTCCAGGTGTCGATACTGCAACCGTTGGCGATAAAGAACCGATCCTTTCCCCCCAGCCGCAGCCCTTCGTGCACATGATCTGTCAAAAAAGCCGTGCTGGTGCGCGCCACGATGGTCTGATCGATGCCGCCCATGACGCAAGCGTCTGTCCTCTGCTTTACCTCTGCCAAGGAAGGACCATTCGGTCCGCGATCCCACCAGTTGAAAATCGGTACCGGAAAATCGAGGCAGTCGTCAAAATAAAGATCCTGACCGTGAATGTGGGCCGTGTTCATTTTCCCCATACCGGCTATTGCCGCAAAGACCTTTAACGCCGGCGGTTTGACAAACTTTAAGAATTCCTCGCGGGAGACGATTTCAGCCGCCGCCGGCACCGACATGAAGATGCCGGCCGAACCGATGGCAAGCGATTTCTTACAGTAGCCAATCAGGTTGTCGGTCACCACCTCCAGGGCGTCCAGCAACGCCGCGGGCGCCTCCGCCATCAACGCCTGCATGTTCTCTCCGGCCATGCTGCGCCGGATGGTCTGCCAGGGGTCGAAAACAGTGTCAATGAAATAGGCGCGGCCGCGCAACTCTTTTGCGATCATTCCCAAGGCTCGGAACTGTTGGGCCCAATCGGTTTCTTCCAACTTCAGCGGCCCTAACCGTTTCAGGTCCGCCGCCGTCTTGACCGCCTCTATCCCAGGGGGCGGAGGGTAAAAATAGTCGTTCATGACTTTGAGAAAATCGAGATCATAGTGGTTGAAGTACTCCAGGCTCAACCGGGCGAACTGTTCTCCCGAACCGTGTTGGGCCCCGAAGTGGTACCACAGCGACAGCGGCGGATGGTCCGGTTGGCGGCCGCTCAACACCGCCTCGACGCGTTCGATCTTGTTCACTATAAGCTCTCCTTGTCATAGACGTTGCAGATGCAGCAAAGAAATGTGGCCGTTTCGGTGTCGCTGATGTTTCTCATCCCGTGTGGCTCCATGCTCGGCAAGTAGATGACATCTCCTGGTCCGCAGACCACGCTTTTCAATGGCTGATCGGTTTCGGAATCGTATTGGTAGCACTCGAACCGTCCACTAAGGATGTACATGGTCTGTTGATAGAAATGGTTGTGAATGGGGATTTCACCACCGGGCTGGGCCGTGAAGTACCTCAGGCCATACTCCGGGTAGCCCATGTCGTCCTCACCGGCTTTCGACAGCCAGCGCACGCTGATGCCCTTGACATCGTGCTGTTTTCCCCGGTAGGGAAATTTTTCTATTTTGACGTCCTCGCTGTCTTTCCAGTTTAATACGTCCATGGTCATCTTCCTTTATCTGCCAGCTTGTTTTGCGCTCAAAGAATCGCATCGTGGCATTGTGGGTTGATAGGCGGTATATTAAATGTCTTTGAGTAATATAGTGCGCTCACTTTAAGCGTCAACCCGCGAGCCCCCTTGCCGAGCCGGGATACCGGATGACAAGAATCCACAGGGGTGATTCCTTGCCGTCAATAAAAGAGGGAAAATATGTTTTAAAATGCCAAAACCATGAATCTCGATATCTGAAAGGACGGCAAGAAATTATTGGAAGATTTCAAGAGTCCGAACGAACTGACCCAGGAGCCTATTTACACCGACACTATAAAAAAATAAATGCTCGATACCATGAAGCGCCGCTACCTATTGGAGGAACCTCGTTGGTGGCGGCCATTCGATCGGTCGCAAATCAATACTTGATTGTGGTAAGATCGGATGATAAAATAAGTATACAAAAGCGTTTATGGCGATGTTCATTCCTGTAAGACCCAATTTTTCATTACTTCTATCTGCATCTTAGATGATATGTTCCGTTAGATATCAGCTTGAGATTGCTTCCCTGCCCCCCATCGTGTTGGTGGTGTTGCTCCTCTGGCTCTGTGCGTTCCCATGCCAGTCATCCGCAGCCGGCAAGGCCACCAGCCGCAAGAAAATCACTATCATGTGCTATATGAACGGCGACAACAATTTGACTCACGAGGTCCTGCACGCCGTCGACATGATGGAAACAGTAGGGTCATCGGCAGATCTCAACATCTTAGC
>JBATHN010000527.1:0-1508 GCA_049666885.1 Desulfobacterales bacterium | reverse complement strand
CATTATCATCTCAGCGCGGTTAAAGAGGGGCGTCGCAGTTTTGAAAATGCCTTCCAGGCCGTGGCGCGTATGATACTGGAAAGCGACATCAAAAAGGTGGTCGTCAACGGTAAGACGACATATGATTTCAGCATCTTCCGTACCGGGAAAAAACATGTGATCGGCATGTACGATGAAATCAACAGCTTTGTCTCGTACGTCAAGGACGCCTCCGAAGGCGGTTCGTCCAAGGAGATGGCCTTTATTCTGGTCGGAGAACCGGGAAACGGCAAGACCTATTTCGTCGATTTCCTGTGTACGAAATACCGCGAATTCTTGTCCGACGAGAAGAACCGCAAGTACACCTTCAAGTTCCGTAACATCGACAAGCTGCAGAACTACGGTCGTATTAAGACCATTGAATCTCAGACGTACGAAGACCCGATGATACTGGCCATGAACCTCTTCGAGGAACCCGCGGCCAACAAGGAATATCTGGTCCAGTCGATCGACTTTTCGGAGAACGAAATCGAAACACTCTACGAAAATTATCGGCCGTTGGGTGCCTGCAGCGGCTATATTTTGAACGATATCAAAACCTTCGTCGACGGCGATATTGACCGGATGCTGGAGTTCGTCGAAATCGTGCCGGTGCCGCTCACCGAAAGCCTCGGTACGGTTACGGGGAAATACCCGGCCAAAGACAAGATCACTTCCTCTGCGGTCGACCTGCTGGGAGAGGAATCGATCCAGCGGCTACTACACATCACCGACACCAACAATCCTTACCGGTTCGATCTGCGACGCGGGGCACTGGCGCGGGTCGCCGGCGGCGGTATCCATTTTAGTGACGAGATCTACAAGAACAAAAAAGACCTGGTCCAGGTTTACCTGGGCGTGATCCAGAACCGGAACATTGAGATCGATGGGTATAAATGGCCGATCGACACCCTCATTCTCGCCACAAGCAACAATTCGGAGTTTCACCGTTTTCTGGCTGAAAAAGAGGAGGCACCGATTGTCGACCGCTGCCGGATTTGCTACGTTTCCCATAACACCAACTACAAGCTGCAAAAGGACCTCACCCAGTATTCTATCGGCAGCGAGACCCGGACTACCATCAACAGAGAGTATCTTCATCAGGACCCGAGCCTGAACTATGCCGCTTCCGTGGCGGCGGTTCTGTCGCGCCTGCCGCGTTCCGAAAAGCTGACGCCGGTGGAGACCATGAAACTGGCCGCCGGTGAGGTGGCCGGCGAAAAGAGCATCAAAACCCTGGCGGAGGTCATCGATATGCTCAACCAAGACCCCGAGATCATCAACCGCTTCGGACAGAAGGGTCTCGGGCAACGGAATATGGGCCGCTCCATCCAGCTTTTAATGGAAAGCTCGGAAACCAACGAGGGCCAGTGCATGTTTGCCTACGACATCTTCAAGGCCATCGAGCGCGTGATCCTCGATTATGTCACCGATGCCAACGACAGGGCCAAATACATCGAGGACCTCAAGATTGCCAAGGGGCTCTACCG
>JBATHN010000526.1:0-1624 GCA_049666885.1 Desulfobacterales bacterium | reverse complement strand
GCCGCCGCACGAGCCGCGTATGCCTATGATTTCATTCTGAACTTTCCGAAACAGTTCGACACCAATATCGGGGAACTGGGGGCACGGCTATCGGGGGGCGAAAAACAACGAATTTGTATCGCCCGCGCGCTTCTTAAAGATGCGCCGATATTGATTCTCGATGAAGCGACGGCTTCGCTGGATACGGCCGCGGAAAAAACCGTGCAGAAAGCGCTCGAAAATCTGATGCACGGCCGGACGACCTTTGTCATTGCCCACCGGCTGTCGACGATACTGAGTGCCGACCACATCATCGTGCTGGCCGACGGGCGGATTGTGGAACAGGGGAGTCATCAGACACTGCTGTCTCTGCACGGCGCATATTTTCGGCTTTACCAGATGCAGTTCAGCGACAAGCCCGCAACCGGCGAACTGCACCATTATTGACCCTTTGTGCAATAATCCGGCTGCAATCGATAGGTGAATGAACGTCCGGTCAATCATGAAACTCAATTCAATTCTCAACCGTTACATTTTCAAAGAACTCTTGTCGCCCTTTGCCATCAATCTCGTTTTTTTTACCTTCGTCTTTCTGATGGCCCAGATGCTCAAGATTACCAACCTGATCGTCAACTACAATGTCGGGCTTTTCTCCATCCTGAAGATCCTTCTTTTTTCGACTCCCTATTTTTTGATGTACGTCATCCCCATGTCGGTTATGCTGGCGGTGCTGCTGACTTTCCTGCGGATGAACGGCGACAACGAAATCATCGCCATGAAAACAGGCGGGATCAGCCTCTACCGGATGCTGGCGCCTGTCCTCCTTTTTTGCCTGCTTGCCTGCGTTCTATCATTTTACATGGCCGCCTTCGGCGCGCCGGCCAGCGAGCAGGCCATTAAAGATCTCACTTTTAAGATTTTTTCACAAAATATCGACATCGGTCTCAAGGAACGCACCTTCAACGACAGTTTCAAAGACGTCATGCTGTATGTGAACGAAGTCGATTCGAAAAAAAAACTGTTGATCGATGTCTTTATCGAAGACAAACGCGAACAAGACATGGCGACCACGGTGGTGGCACCGCGTGGCAAAATTTTCAGCGAACCGGGCAATCTGGTCTATCACCTCAGACTCTTCGACGGCAGAATCAATCAAGTCAGTATCGAAAAGCGTTCAGCCCAGTCGATTACCTTCGACACCTATGACATTCGGCTCGATTTGAACAAGGCTCTGAAAGCCGTTGAAAATCCGGCGAAGAGATGGAAGGAGATGCCGCTCGATGAACTGCACCGGTACCTGCAGGAGGAGGCCGGCGGGGACACGAACCTCGTCAAACCCTGGATCAGATTCCACAGCATCATTGCAATGCCTTTTGCCTGCTTTGCGCTCGGGATTCTGGCGGTGCCGCTCGGCATCCAGCCCAAGTCAACGCGGCGTTCCATCGGATTGGTGGTGGGGGTGATCTTCTTCCTGCTTTACTACCTTGTGCTCTCAGCCGGCCATGTGTTCGGTGAAAACGGCAGCTTGTCGCCGGCACTGGCCATGTGGGGCCCAAACATCGTCATGGGGTGCCTGGGAGGCTTTCTTCTGCTGCGCTCGGCGCGAGAGCGCCCCGTGCATTTGATGGCTCCGTTCCAGTCGTTG
>JBATHN010000525.1:0-4458 GCA_049666885.1 Desulfobacterales bacterium | reverse complement strand
CAGGCCGCCAGGCTGCACATGCGTGTCATGGACGTCTGGTTATCCGTCACGTTGATGGCATCGACATGATTTTTCAACAGCTTCGCCTTCTCGACAATCACTTCCGGGTCACTGCCGCGGGGTGGTCCGCATTCAGAGGTGACGGCGAGGTTTCCGGCAGCCAGCATCTTCTCCAGTTTGCTCGGTGTCTTTACGTTCATAGCTTCAAGTCCTCCCTGACCACTTTTCGCGGTCCACCCGCCCGATCGCTTGACCAGTCTTTCAACGGGCAGATCGATTCGTATTCTTCCAGCCGCCCCAGAGCTTTGAGCCGATCGATAATCAGCTGCCAGGCACAATCCACATCTTTGTTGATTTCACACTTACCCGCAGTCGACCCGCCGCACGGCCCATTCAGAATACGCTTGGCGCACCGGGATACCGGACAGATGCTGCCCGTAACGGCCAAAATGCATTGCCCGCAACCCTGGCAGCGTTCGGCCCAAACGCCCCGCTCTTCGGTGGCCCCCATGAAAAGCGTGTTGACTCCCGGATAGACCGGTTTGGAATGGTACTTCTCGGCGGTGAACTGAACACCAACGCCGCAGGCGATCGACACCACCACTTCGTAGTTCTCGATCAGATCGCGAATTTCCTCCAGGTATTCATGGTCGCACTGCCGCTCGAGGGTGTGCTCTCCGATGTTCACCTCGCGGCCCTGCTGCAGGAAGTACATCCGCAGCGCGGAAGCCAGCACGCCTACTTCCTTTTTCCCCCCGGCCTCGCAGACTGTTACGCATTCGTTGCATCCCAGCACGAGGATGCTTCGGTAGTCCTTGATCTCTTCGATGATTTCTTCGATCGGTTTCTTATCGGCGACAATCATGAATCCCGTCCTCCTGTATCACGGCCCTCGACCGGCCAGTTGGATGACCCTATTTCGGTTGCCACTAGCGGCGCAACCCTTCCTATCTGGCCGCCTGCGCAGAAACGGTTGCAGCCGCAGCCTTTTTTTTCAATGCCAACTTTATTGGGTTGGGGCCTGCTTCGAGAATCTTCGCGTGCATTTCTTCGGCAAACTTCACGAAAAGCGGCCCGTCACTGGACGACAGGTTGCACATGCGCACCCTGTGCCCTCCGATCCCGATGGTATCGAGGATCTGCCGTACCTGCTCCACCCGTTTGCGGGCTCTAAAGTTTCCGCTGTTGTAGTGGCAATCGCCTTCGCGGCATCCGACCACGTAGACCCCGTCCGCGCCTTTCTCCATGGCCCGCAGCATGTGGAGGCTGTCGACTTTACCGGTGCAGGGTACCCGTATGATCTTGATGGATGTGGGATAGGTCATGCGCATCGAACCTGCCAGGTCCGCAGCCGTGTACCCTCAGAAATTGCAGCAAAACGCGATGATGATCGGATCAAAGTCTGGCTTCATAGGACTCCCTCCAGCAAGGATTCGACCTTGCACAGTATCTGATCGTCTTCATACCAGTTGAGCTCTATGGCCTTGGCCGGGCACTCCGCGGCGCAGATGCCGCAGCCGTGACACAACGCCTCGTCGATTTCGCTGATGCCTTCGGTGTTGATTTTCGGCACCCCGTACGGGCAGGAGCGGACGCAAATGAGGCAGGCCGCGCACAGATCGCTGTTCACCCGGGCGGTAACGGCCGACAGCGTCAGGTGGTGCTGCGCCAGGAAGGTCGTCGCTCTGGAGGCCGCGGCGTAGGCCTGCGCGATGGTCTCGGACAACAGCTTCGGGCTGTGGGCCGTTCCGCAGACAAATATCCCTTCGGTGGCCATGTCGACCGGCCGCAACTTGACGTGGGCCTCCATGAAATATCCCTCTGCAGTTCGGGCCAGCTTGACGATCGAGGCGAGCTCTTCCGTGTCCGCCGCCACCATCCCAGCGCTGAGGGCCAGCAGGTCGGCATCCACCTGCAGGTTTCGTCCCAGGATGTGATCCTTGAAGGTGAGCCGCACACCGCCCTTGACGGCTTCGGCTGCAGGCGGGTCGTCCGGATCGAACCGGAAGAAGAGAACGCCTTTGTCTCTGGCCTCCTTGTAGTAATCCTCCAGCAGTCCGTAAGTCCTGATATCCCGGTAGAGCACGAAAACCTGGGCATCCGGATTCATGGTCTTGATCTTCAGAGCATTCTTGACGGCACTCTGGCAGCAGATCCGGGAGCAGTTCGGGTTCTCCTCGTTGCGCGACCCGATGCACTGGATCATGACCACCTGGTTCAGGTCGGCCGCGCCGACATCATTCAACCGCTGCGCCAGCTCCACCTGTGTGACGACCCTTTCGCTCCGGCCGTAGTCATATTCCTCGGGCCGGTATTCGTTGGCGCCCGTGGCAATGATGACCACCCCGTGATTGATCTTGCGCTCGTACATGCCGGGGCCGACGATCACCTCGGTCGTGAAATTGCCTTTGAAGCCGGTAAACCCGACGATCAGGGAGCGGGTCAGGACTTGAATCCCGGAATGGCCGCTGACTTTGCCGATCAGGTTTTCGAGATAGGCCTGAACATCGTCCCCCTCGATGGTGAAGGTCAGGCGGCCGGCCATTCCGCCCAGCCTTTCTTCTTTTTCGATCAGGACCACCTCGTAGCCCTGATCGGCCAGTCCGATGGCCGCACTCATGCCGGCCACCCCGCCGCCGATCACCACCGCCCGCTGATTGACCGGAATCACTTTTTCTCGGAGTGGGTGGAGCGTTTCGGCCCGTGCGATGGCCATCTGCACCAGCTCCTTGGCCTTGGCGGTGGCCTGCTGGGGATTGTCCGCATGGACCCAGGAATCCTGGTTTCGAATGTTGGCCATCTCCAGCAGGTATTTGTTCAAGCCCACGCCCTCTAAGGTATCCATGAAGATGCCCTCGTGGGTTTTAGGGGTGCAGGCGGCCACGACCACCCGGTTGAGCCGATGTTCCTTAATAATCTCCTTCATCGCCTCTTGGGAGTCCTGGCTGCAGGTAAACAGGTTCTGACCGGCATAGACCACGTGCGGAAGACTTCTGGCATATTCTTCGACTGTCTTGACGTCGACAACGCCGGCGATGTTGACCCCGCAGTTGCAGACGAACACGCCGACACGCGGTTCCTGCTCCGTCACATCGATTTCTTGGGGCAGATCGACGCTCCGGGTCAGGGTATTGCGGGCCTCGGCCAGGCGACCACCGGCCAGGCATGCGGCGGCACTGGCTTCGGTCACCGAACTGGGGATGTCTTTGGGGGCCTGAAACACGCCGCAGGCAAAGACCCCGTTCCGGGACGTTTCCACGGGTGTGAACGGTCGGGTCACCGCAAATTTGTATCCGTCGAGAGCGACATTCAGACGGCGCGCTAGAGCGGCGGTCGATTCCGAGATCTGAAGTCCGACCGACAGCACCACGATGTCAAAAAACTCCTCCTGTACTTGGCCGCTTTCGTCCACGTAGCGGATGCGCAGGTCAGGGTTTTCGCCGACCTCGTCGATGGTGTGAATGCGCGCCTTGACGAATCTCACACCGGCCTTGTCCTTGGCGCGCAGGTAGTACTTTTCGTAATCCTTGCCGAAGGTGCGGATGTCCATGTTGAAAATCGCGCACTCCAGGTCCCCGTGCGCGTGTTCCTTTGCGATCATGGCATCCTTGATCGCGTACATGCAGCAGACCGATGAGCAATACCCGTTGCCGCAGCGGTTGGTGTCGCGCGAGCCGACGCACTGCAGCCAGGCAATTTTCTTCGGCTCCTTTTCATCCGAAGGCCGCACCAGGTGGCCCATCGTGGGACCCGAGGCACTCAGGAGCCGCTCGAATTCGAGACTGGTCATCACGTTGGGGCTGCTGTTGTAGTGATAAAAGGCCTCCAGGCCGGAAGGATCGAAGGGTTCGCTGCCGGGGCAAAGGACCAGAGAGCCGATCTCGATCTCTTTTTCAACCGCCTGCTGATTGTGGTCCACGGCGCCGGCCAGGCAGGCCGACACGCACTGGTAGCATTCGGAGCAGACGCCGCATTCCAGGCACCGCTTGGCTTCCCGACGCGAACCAATTTCATCGTAACCGAGTTGGACTTCGTTGAAGTTTTGAATGCGCTGCGATGCCGGGGCATGGGTCATGGCCACCCGCGACAGGTGTTCACGACCTTCCGTCGGCACGTCTTTGACGCCTTCCCACCTGACCGGCCGTCCTTCATGTAGATCCCGGCCCTGCAGGAAGCGATCGATCGACATCGCGGCCTCTTTACCGGCACCGATCGCCTCGACCACCGTGCGGGGGCCGGTGACCGCGTCACCGCCGGCGAAAATGTCGGGGTCGCTGGACTGCAACGTCACCGGGTCGACCTGGATGGTGCCCCAGTCGCTCAGCGTGCACGCACATTCATCCGTCAGGCAGGCCCAGTCCGATTCCTGCCCGATAGCCGGTATAACCGCATCCACTTCAATGGTAAACGCGCTGTCGGGAACCGGCACGGGGCGGCGCCGACCACTCTCGTCCGGCT
>JBATHN010000524.1:0-5927 GCA_049666885.1 Desulfobacterales bacterium | reverse complement strand
CCTCGAACCGCCCGCCGAAATTCCCCAGGCCGTGGGGTGCCCGAGCTGTGACCAAACCGGGTTCAACGGCCGCACCGGAATTTTTGAGGTTATCGAGGTGGATCGTGCCATGGAAGAATTGATCTCTGCCGGTGCCATTCACAGCAAAATCCAGGAAATTGCAGTTCAAGCGGGAACCAGTCTGATGTTTAAACAGGCTCTGAAAAAAGTCACCCACCAGATCACCTCGGTAGAGGAAATCCAGCGCGTGGTCGCCTATGCCTAGTTACAGCTATAAGGCCATTGATGATGCCGGCAGAGTTCTGCGTGGGAAAGTTATCGCACTCGGCGAAAAAGATGCGGAACTGCGGGTAGCCCAGGAGGGCCTGACGCTGATTGCAGCCAATGCGCTCAAGGAAAGCCCCCTGGGCAATATCTTCAGCGGTCTTAGAGTGAAACCACGGCTTCGGATTGAATTGTACCGGCGGCTCTCGCAGACCTTGGACATGGGACTTCCCATCGTCGCAGCCCTGGAAGAAAATTCCAAGCTGCTGCCCTCCAGGACCCTTAAAAAGGCGCTCAGTGAAATCCGGCTCTCCATCGAAAGCGGCAAGACCCTGCATGAATCCATATCCCGCTTTCCGAAGATCTTCGGAAAGCTTGATCTGGGCATCATCCATATGGGCGAGCAGACCGGTGTCGTGCCTAAATGTCTGAAAGACCTGGCTAATTTTCATGAATGGAAAGAAGATATCCGCTCTACGATCAAAAGAGCGGCTATTTATCCTTCCTTTGTGCTGGTGGCTCTCGGCGTTGTCATCGGCGTCTGGGTCGGGTACGTCCTGCCTCAAATGGCTGTGCTCCTGAAAGAAATGGGGGTCGTTCTTCCGGGCGCCACCCAAGCCGTGTTGACGGTGAGCAATTTTATCAGGGGCAATTGGGCCGTCTTAATCGGTGGAGTCGTTGCGATTGCCGTACTTTTCTTCCTGCTGCAACGGAGTCGCAAGGGTGGGATCTTCATACAGAAATATTTACTGCAAGTGCCGCTGATAGGCCAAGTCGTTCAAAACATCGCACTGGCTCGTCTGTGTCACTATTTTGCCACCATGTACACCGCCGGCATGTCGATCAACGCTATTTTTGAAATCCTAGCCGATAACGTGCTCGGCAACAAGTACCTGGAGTCCCGCTTGCATGAGGCCTATAACGATATCCAGCTTGGCCATACGATTGCGGAGAGTTTTGAAAAAACGGATGGTTTCCCGCTGCTCTTGGTCGGCGGAATTAAAAATGGAGAAACCACCGGTACCCTGGATGATACGTTTACACGTTTGGGAGATTTTTATGACACTGAAGTCAAAAGAACGGTCCAGGCCATGGTCAGCAGCATTGAACCGCTGACCATCATCCTCCTCGGAGGTGTGTTCGGCCTGATCATTCTTTCGATCCTTCTGCCGCTTTATGATGTTTTCAGCCAGTTGGGAAAGGCGTACTAGCGTCGTGTCATTTTGGAAATGTCTCGACTGCCTTGAGCGACGCACTTGAATGCACATTAGGTTCCCGGTTCAACGTTCAACGTTCCGGGTTGAAGGAAGAATGTCTTTTACTGAACTTCGCCCCTGACTTCGCCTGGCGCGAGAACCCTGCACCTATGAACTCTGAACGCCGAACACTATACCCGGAACCAATCACATTAGGTTGGACTTATTTTAAGGGAGGGTAATGGTAAAGCCGCGACCGGCGAGTGCAAGCGGGGTCGGCGGAGTGGATGGAAGGACAATCGCCCCAGTGCCACCCGAACCGTTTCGGATTTCAATCTGAGTCCCTGACAGGATCGTGTAAGTGCTGATTGCTCCGTTGGCCAGAGCCCCCAAATCGCTGCCCTGCGTCCGATTATGGACATAGACGGTCCCACCGGAGTTATTGTTGACCGCCAGAGAAAGAAACTCGCAGATTTCAGCGTATAATTGATGCTCGCCTACATAGACGACAAGATCATCAAAGCCGTCAATCGGTGGATATCTCAAAAAATTTGGGGACCCGTCGGTGTTGTCACCCTGGTGGGTGCCGGTGCCGATACGGTCGAAGACGTTTCCGTCACCGTCGGCATCTGCGGGACCGGCGCTGATAAGAATAGCGGCCGTCTGAAAAGAGGTGGCTGCGCCGTCGGCATCGACGACAGCGGGCCCACCCAAAAGCCCCGCGCGCAGGGCGGTGCAACTTGTTGTCCGGTCGGTGCCCAGGCTGCCGTTCACCGCGTATTTAAGAACACGCTTGTTGGGATCGGTGGGAATCAATTTAAGGGTTTGGTAGGGCAAGTTTCCGGAAGACGCGCCACTATTTTCATTGCCGTTTCCGCTGGTATCGGCCCAGGGAAGCCTGCCGTTTATGCCGGCGAAGCTGATCAAGGCGGTTTCGGCCTGTTTCAGGTAATCGATGGTCTCGTTGCGCGCCTTGCGTTGGGTGAGCGCACCCATCAAAGATATCCCGCCGCCGGCCAGCAATCCGATAATGACCATGACAATGGCAATTTCGATCAACGAAAATCCGTGCTGTTGCGCGAACAGAACGAAGGCGGACCTCAGCCGGCTTTGGGTTTTTTTCTCTTTCGTGTTCAACTCAAAAGATTCGCTGTGCTACAAGAAAGGCCCACCGAAGGTGGGCCCGCATTTAAAAGCAACGTTAAAAAAGAATATAGAGGGTGGGTACCGTTGTTCCTGGCGTATAATTCGCACTGCCGACGATGGAGCCTGAATTCCAGGTACCGTTATCGAATTTCTGATCGATCTCCTGACACACCTCGGCGGGTATATTGGTGTACATGAAATAGTGCTTGGCCGTCCCAGGACCCGGATCAACCCACTCCAGATGGACCGTACCCCCAAAGGCATGACTCGGATATTCACTCGTGCCGTTGTAATCACCGGCGATCAGCTCGGCTCGCACCAAATCTCTGTAAACCTCAAAGGTTTCATTGTTGGTCGTCTCAATCAATCCATCGCCATCGCCTTCACTGTCAGCCCCCGGCGGAACGGCAGCTTGATTCTCATCCCCGGGATACACCCCGTATTTGTCATAAAAACCCATCACCGCGGCTCTTAATTCATCCGCTTGTTTGACGACGCGCTTAACTTTTGCATTTTGAATCATGCCCTGCGCTTTGAGAATACCACCAATGAGGAGCCCGATAATGACCATTACGATAGCAATCTCCACCAGAGTGAACCCGGCTTGGGAATTTTTAACATTTCTGATTTTCAGCATTTTTTCATCCTTTGCAGCTATATTTACGAAATGTGCCCATAAAATTACGACATTTTTAGCAAATTTAATGCCAATGATGGTCGCATCAGTCCGAATTGATTAAAATATTATAACTTTCAATAGGTTACCATAAAAAACGCGTTCCGGAGAAAGGCTGCGGTCATACCGCAGTCAAGAAAATGACGCAAATTGTCAGCCGTTTTGGGGATGTGTATTGAAATCCTTGAAGAAAGAAGTTGCCGGCGGCATTTTCATATCGATTACATGACGTTTTTTATGTAGGGGGTGAGGAAGATCACCAATTCACTGTTTTCATACGACTCTTTGATTCGGCCAAAAAAATATTTGGCGAACGGCAAGTTGTCGAACCATGGCAGACCTTCTTTGTCGAGATCTTTTATCTGACTGATCAACCCGGCCAGAACCACTGATCGCCCTTCTCTGACCCGGACCGTCGTGGCCAACTCTTGAAGATCGATCACGGGGTTGGTAATGGCCTGACTGATCGTCGCCGTCAAAGGGATATCCACCTTTACTTCATCCTTGATGCGGGTGATGGTCGGTACGATCATGATGGACACGATGCCGTCCTTGGATATCTGCGGCGTCAAGCCGAGCTGAAGCCCAAGAATAACGCGCTTAATTGAGGACCGATAGGTAAGCGTATTGTACTCCAGATTCTGGTCCGCGCCGCTGATATCGCCGAAGGGGAACTGGAACCCCACCGTCAACACGGCGGACTGGCCGTTCATGACAGTCAGATGCGGATTGGATAATACCGAAACTTCACCCTGGGTTCTCAAAAAATCGATCACCGCACTGAAGGCGGATTGTTCCGCCAGGGCAATGGTGCTGCCGCCGTTTAGAAAGAGATCAAAATTATCCGGCATAAGACCCGAGTTGGATGTGAACAAGACCTGCAGATTGGTCCAATCGATGCCGTATTTATTGGTTTCATTGAGTTTGACCTCCATGATTTTCGCCTCGATGAAGACCTGACGGTGCAATGCTTCGGACAGGGAATCCAGGAAATTGACCATGGTTTTTATCCGCGTGGGAGTGTCCGCCATATAAATGATGCCGGTATTGCGATTGATTCGCAGTATACCTTCCGGTGATTTGAGCACCTTTAAGGCCTCTTCGACCCCTGTCCAGACATCGGTTCTCTCTGGGGTGCGTTGGGCCTTGACTTGAAATTTACCGGCCACGCCGGCAGCTTCCACACTGGTAGACAGCATGTCCCCGCCGATGTCGATGTCGGTTTGACCGCCCATATCCAAATAGTCTAAATTATAGATTCTTTCTTCAAACCTTTTGACATCCAACGACCCGTCTTCGATGTCCCATGCATACCCTGACCCTTTGACGATAACCATATCCAACGCCTCCCGCAGGGTGGCGTTCTTCAGGCGCACCGTTACCGGTTTGGCCAGATCGATTCCCGTTTCAATCGAAAGGTTATAATCCGTATCCGCCACGATCGCATTCAGAATGGCTCCCAAGGGCGCATTTTCAAATAACAACGAATAAAGCCGCGTCTCTTTCACCAAGTCCTTGGCAACCGGTTCCATCTTTTCAGCAAAAGGCGGCGGTCCCGGCGGTTTGATGAATTTTTCTTTCTGCAGCAATTCTCTTGGTTGGATCTCATTCAACTCCTTCAGAGTCACCGGCTGGGGCTCATAGGACGCACAACCGCCGACAAGAAATCCAATGATCAAGGCGACATTGATAAGACAACCTTTATTTATGTTTTCCAGCAGGTAATGCATAGGCTCCTCACGACCGCTAAGTTTGTCTGCGCAATCCTTCCAATTCTGGTATTATTTTTTACTGTCCATTGCCTTGAGCCTTGGGCTCGTGATTGTAAGAATAGGAAACTTCGGGAGTCTTGAGAAACCATCTTCTACCACCTTTTGTCAAAACAACTCCCTTCTCTTCAATCTTTTGGATTCTAAATTCGCGCACCGTGTCTTTTTCCTGAAATCTCCGGCCTTCAATGAGCGCCAATGCGTAGGCATTGCCGTTAATATCCATGCAACGGAGGATGCCGGACAATTTCGGGAGGTGTTGGATCTGCGGGCCTGCTCGGGTCTCTTGCGCCATCTCCAAGTCTAAATCATTCGATTTTTGGTGCTCAAAATGAGAAGAAAATTTTGTGAACGCCAGATCCAAATCAACTTTGTCCGCCATTTCTTTGACGGTTTGCGACATTTTATCTTGCAGCTGCCGCCACTTGTCGCTTGCCAACTTAACCTGAGCCGACTGTCCCGAAACGGGCATGCTCAGCAGGGTCGCCAACTTCGACCCGTTATGCCCAGCCAGCAGCAAGGCTGCCAGCAACCAACAGCCGAATACCAATCTTGGGCGACTGCCGGATATCTTTAAATGGGAGATGTTGAATAATCGATACCGAATATTCATTTCAATTATGCGGCACTTTCAGTGAACGATAAGGTATAGCGGTAATTGATGGATATCTGGAATTTGGCCTGCTCTGCGAGCGGATCCAGGGATACTTTTATGTTTTGGATATAAACGCAGGGAAGGTCTTCTTGAAGCTTATCCAGCCATTGGCTGGCATCCTTGAAGGTACCAATAAAAACCAGCCTTATCGGCACTATTCCCTCACCAGCTGTTTCCGTTTGACCGATAAATTTTACTTCTTTGAGGCCCAGGCTCAGAGC
>JBATHN010000523.1:0-2139 GCA_049666885.1 Desulfobacterales bacterium | reverse complement strand
GCTTCGTTTTGCGCAGGTTGCGATTGGCAAGATCCAGCCTTGCCATCTGAAAATCAACCGCGCTCCTGGCGGCCTTGAAATTATATTCTGTGACATCCATATAACTTTTTGCCCCCGCTCCCTGCTCGAAAATCCGCTTATGCCGCTCGTACTGTGACTTTGATTCGGCAACTTGGTCCCTGGCCTTTACAAGCTCAGCCTTGATCGCATCCACCTCCAACTGATAGGGCTCCGGATCAAGAACAGCGAGCACCTGTTCATTTTCCACCCGATCTCCGATGTCGACTTTCACCGACGCCACCTGCCCGCCGACTTGAAAACTGAGGTCAGAGGAATCGACCGCGGCGACAAGGCCGGAAAATTTGAGTGTCTGCTCGGCAGCCTGCTCACCGACGGTCATCGTCTTGATCGGCCGGACCACTTCAATAATTTCAGCCTTTTCTTTGCATGCCGTCAGGGCAACCAATAGGCAAATCAGCCAGATCATCTGCTTGAATCTCTGTTTTGGCATCTTAGACCTCTTTTTTAAGCACCATTTGTTGTTATTTGGATTGGTTTTATGTTTCTCATTCATATGATTAAGTGGGTTACTTTATATAGCGATTCTGCAACTCAGTCCAATTTCCCGTTTCCATGAATTTCAGCAAGGCCTTGTTTATCGGTTTGCGGAGCGAACTGTTTTGCTGTAAAGCAATGCCCACGAAATATTCATCGAAGGTTCCAGGTAGGAACTGCACTCGACCGGGGAACTCATTTTTGACGAGATACTTCAAAATGAGTTCATCTAAAACAAACGCATCGAGCCTTTTACTGCCAACCGCCAGTAATCCTTCCTGTATCTTTTCAAAGGAAATTACGGCTATTCCCTTTTTGGCCAGAAAGTCGAAACCTTCCGATCGGGATATCGATCCGACTCGCGCATTGTAGAGATCATTAAAACCGCGAACCTTGCCTTTCAGTTCACTAATGGTCAGCGAAGTCGTGATGTTGGCCGTAAAAGCAGCGATAAATATGACTGAAAAAACCATCCAAATGAGCCCAGCGATTCGCCCGCCCATTGTTTTGGGTGCCTTATCCCCATAGCCCACAGTGGTCATTGTCACCACGGCCCACCAGATGCCGTGACCTATTCCCGCGACAGTCCCGTCACCGAACATGTCGCTGTTGCGCCGCCTTTCAAATGACCAGACGATTATTCCGGCTGTCAGAGACATCAACATCAGCAATCCAAGTGCTTTCAAAGTTTGCCCTGAAGATATACTTTCAAAAACGCGGCCCCATCTGTATTCGACACCTTCTGCCGGTACGGCAATGGATAGTCCCGATTTCAAATATGATTGACTAAAATCCATAACAGCTACAAGGCTTTCCCGGACCGACAAAGAAGGGATGACATCAATTTCTCGTTTTTCGAGGGCATCCAACATATGCTCAAGGCTACTAAATTCCCGAAATTCGAATTGAACGCCCATGCGTTGAGCTACCGCCTGCCAAAGTTCGACGCTGAAGCCCTCCCATTGATTATCAGCCGTTTTTATGTAGGCAGGCGGAGCTACCATCACCCCCACCTGCAGCGCGCGTGAAGGTGCACGCTCAACTTGAGAAAAGGCACTCTCAGGGAAAAACAAAAGAACCCAGAGCCATATCATTCCACAAGCTACACCATAAATAGCCTTATGATTCGATTGAATCCGGTTCTTCATTTCAATTACGGCAAAAGCGGCAAGGATTAAATAGCGCACCCAATGGTGTCCTGCGGCCGGCACTTTTTACTCCTTTTTCCATGTGCTGTCAGGATTGAAGAGTTCCATGGCCTGAGCCGCTTTCTCGGTGCTCCGGCCTAAGTCCTTCTGATAAACCACTCCGTCTTGATTCACAATAAAGGTCATAATACCTGAAGAGGCGTACTTGGCTGGATAGGCTACCAGAGCAAAGCCTCCGATCATTTTTCCCTTCACCACATAGTCGTAAGCGCCGCCCACTGCATCTTTTCCCTGGCCCTTTAGAATCCTGTAATAATACCCGTTATAAGGAACGGGCTTATCGCCCGACG
Source organism: Desulfobacterales bacterium (assembly GCA_049666885.1). Taxonomy (GTDB): domain Bacteria; phylum Desulfobacterota; class Desulfobacteria; order Desulfobacterales; family SG8-13; genus JARFQH01. The sequence continues at coordinate 86 of JBATHN010000523.1, read as the reverse complement.
CCTTGCCACTGTAACCTTCTTCCTGGGCTGCGGCAACCAGGGGGCCCAAGGGGCTCTGCTTTTCGCCCTCTTTCACATCCCAATAC
>JBATHN010000522.1:0-2929 GCA_049666885.1 Desulfobacterales bacterium | reverse complement strand
GTCTTTGGCCAGGGCTCGCCGGCCGTTGTCGAGAAACACGATGTGCATCACTTTTTTGTTGTCCGGTGCGGCGCCGCAGGCGTTGCGACCGGTGATCCAAGTGACATAGGAAGTGATGCCTTGCCCGGTGGCGTTGCGCGGCAGCACGCGATTGATCAGCAGGGCGTCTTGAAGCGTCGGCAGCAGCTTATCAAGGCCGATCAAGGCCACGTGTACGCGCGGCAAGGTGGTCACCAGGCGGGCATTGCCCTCATTTGTGGTCAGGCCGATGGTACCGGTGTCGGCCAAGGCAAAATTGGCACCCGATATCCCCATGTCCGCTTCGACATACTTTTGGCGCAGTTCCCGGCGGGCCACTTTTACCAGGCGTTCGATCTCGGATTCCTGCTTGTGACCGGTGACCTCCGTGAACAGGTCCGCCACCTGGTAGCGCGACAGGTGAATGGCCGGCATCACCATGTGAGACGGGCCCTCACCGCGCAATTGAATGATCCACTCGCCCAGATCGGTTTCGGTGACCTCGAAACCCTCGGCCTCGAGATCGTGGTTCAGGAGGGTTTCCTCGGCGGTCATCGATTTGGACTTGACGATCTTTTTCACATCGTTGTCGCGGGCGATGCGGGCGATGATCGCATTGGCTTCGCCGGCTGTTTTGGCCAGATGGACGTGAACGCCCGCTTTTGAGGCATTTTCTTTGAATTCCTCGAAAAGCGCATCCATCCTCGCCAATGCGGCATCCTTGGCAGCGGCAATCTCTGCTACCAGGCCCTCCACGTCCATATCGGCAAAGGCGTTGGCACGGCCGGAACGGTAGGCGACCGCGAACTTGTCCATGGCACTGCGCAGGAACGAGTTCTGAAGAGCGTCATCGACTTCTTTCTTGTATTCTTTTAGATTACGGGCTTCCTGCATCAGTTGTCCTCCAGGAGCAGAATGTGAAGTTCCAGCGGGCCGTGAACCCCCAGTGCCAGAACCCTTTCGATGTCGGCCGTGCGACTGGCCCCGGTGATAAAGGCCAGGTAACTAGGAGCCGCTTGCATGGTTTCCTGTAGTTCTTTTTCCAGATCGTAGGCACTCGGCCGGATTTTCGACTTGGGTAGAATACCGATGTGAATCTCGCTGACCATCGTCGATAGGCGGACATCTTCATTGCTCGAGTCGATCACCAGGGTGCCGGTTTCAGCGATGCCGTAGTCGATGAAAGTCAGGCCGATGTCGATTCCGGACAAATGTTGGCGCAACCCATCTGTCACCAGCCGAAGGCCTCTGTCTGCACACAGCTCCTTGAGCATTTCGGCCTGACCGGGCGGCAAAGCGGGGGCGGCGATGATTTTCTCCTGCTTGAGATCGCAAAGCGCTTCGGCTTCCGGAGAGAGGAAATCGTCGCAACCGGAAATCAACAATTGACAGGCTTGTTTACGCTCACAGAGATCCACGCAGTATTCAAAAGCTTCCCGGGTGGTCTCCACATTCGATACGATGGCCGATACCAATTCGGCCTTTTGTTTGAAGCGGGTGTGAAGGTCTACCGCTGAAAGCGTTGCTGATGGCATTGGATGCATCCTCCTGAAGGCGAAAATTTCGAAAATTAGACTGCGGCGGGGGCTCCTATATGATTGGTTATACCACTATTACATTTTGGCTTTTATATCTGTCAAGGGTAAAAGCTAAAATTTCTTGATTCTTACTTAACCATCTGATAGGAAATAATTAATTCTTTTCAATCGGTCATACCGACAGAGCCGGCGACATGTCTGTAAATGGTCATACCATTAGATTGAGCGCCCCACTTCACGTGTCATCGGAGTCCCTGGCGGCTCGGAGCCGGCGAATGATGGTCAAGGTACCCAAATGATGAATACACCGCTTAAGCCGATCAAACCGAAGCGCATTTCCGACCAGGTACTAGAGCAGTTGCGTGAGCTGATTTTTCGCAGCGAATTCAAGCCGGGACAGCAGATTCCGCCCGAACGGGAACTGGCCGAGGCCCTTAAGGTCAGCCGCACCTCGGTTCGTGATGCGATCGGCAAGCTGGTGGCCATGGGTCTTCTGGAGCAGCATCAGGGGCAGGGAACGTTCGTGCGCGTGCCGGAACCAACCGACAAACACCCTTTGGCGGTTGCCATGGAGACCCAGAATGCGAGCCTCGAAGATCTTCTGGAGGTGCGAATGGGTCTCGAATGCAATGCCGCTTCGCTGGCGGCCGTGCGGGCTGAGGAGAGCGACTTGCAGTTTCTGGAAAAAAGCCTCGACGAAATGCGCAAAGAGGTCCAAGCCGGCCGGCTTGGGACCGAGGCCGACGTTGCCTTTCACATGGCGGTCACCTACGCCACCAAAAACCCGCTACAGGTCTATCTGATGCGTTCCTTCTACGACTATCTCTTTGTGGGCATCAAGGAAAATCTGGCCTACCTCTACGAAGAACCGACCAACATCGAAAAAATCATCGTCCAACACACTTCCGTTTTTCAGGCCATTCGGGATCACGACCCGAGAAAAGCATTCAGCGCCATGCAGCGCCACAACGAGTTCGTGCTCCACTTTTTCAGTAAAAGGCGGGCTGCGGGACTCCGATGAACGGACCGGGATATGTAATCTCCTGATCGGGCCATTAAATATTCATTGCATTTAAATACCATTATGATTAATATGGTCGTATCAATCATTATGGTGAAGGAGTTCTTATGGAACGAACGATTTCTGCAGTGAAGGCACGGCAAAAATTGGGTGAAATTTTGAACCGGGTCGCCTTGCGACGCGAAGAGATCATTATCGAACGAGCAGGCAAAAAAATTGCCCGTCTATCTCCTATCGATAATAAAAAATCACGTCCGCAAGGCAAGCTCGATTTTCGAAAAGCAGCCGGCCTCGGAAAGGAGGTCTGGGAAGGCATTGACGTCGACGACTATGTACGCAGGGAACGCGACAC
>JBATHN010000521.1:0-7355 GCA_049666885.1 Desulfobacterales bacterium | reverse complement strand
GCAAGGGACAGTTCGAAGGGATGGCCGAAAAAATGAAGGCTCCTGAGTGGAGGCCCGACTACGGTCCGCCGGAAATCCATCCGAGCGCCGGTGTCACGGCGGTCGGCGCCCGCATGCCCCTCGTGGCCTTCAACGTCAACCTCGACACCGACCGGCTGGACATCGCCGACGGCATCGCACGGCGGGTAAGACACATCAACGGCGGACTGCGCTACTGCAAGGCCATGGGGGTTCGTCTCCAGGAGCGCGGCATCGTGCAGGTGTCGATCAACATGACCGATTACACCCAAACCGCTCTCTACCAGGCTTTTGAATTGATCCGGATCGAGGCCCGCCGCTACGGGGTGAGCGTCATCGGCAGCGAGATCGTCGGTCTGGTGCCGATGGCGGCACTGGTCGACACGGCCGCCTACTACCTCGGGCTGGAGGACTTTTCGGCGGAGCAGGTTCTGGAGACAAGGGTTTATGAGTAAGAGGGGTGAAACTTGAAAACAAGGCCTCCGCTGTTGAAACGATCACACCCATGCTGGACAAAGACGGCCAGTGGCGCGTTTCAGGCTACTACATCAAATAGCAATATCAAATAGCAATATGATTAAACGGAACCTCATCATCAAGAACGCCGCGCAACTGGTGACCTGCAGCGGATTCACGGCCAAGAGCGGCAGCGAGATGGCCGAGTTGCACGTGATCGAAGACGGGGCGGTCATCGCAGAGAATGGCCGCATCCGGGCTGTCGGGCGTACGGCCGATATTTTGCAGGGTGTGGATACAACCGGGTTTACGGTCATCGATGCCGCCGGCAAGGCCGTGCTGCCGGGGTTTGTCGATTCCCACACCCATTTTATATTCGGCGGTTACCGGGCGGAGGAGTATGCCTGGCGGCTGCGTGGTGACAGTTACATGGAGATCATGCAACGCGGCGGTGGCATCATCAGCACGGTCGCTGCCACGCGCGCCGCCGATCTGGACGATTTGGTCGCCTCCGGCCGCAGGCGACTCGACGCCATGCTTGCCTTCGGCGTGACGACGGTGGAAGGCAAGAGCGGCTACGGGCTCGACCGGGATACCGAGATCCGTCAACTCGAGGCCATGCGGGTCCTGTCCGGCTGCCACCCGCTCGATATCGTACCGACATTTCTGGGGGCCCATGCGGTGCCGCCCGAATACAAGGGCCGGGAAGAGGCGTTTATCGATTTCATGATGGCGACCGTCCTGCCGGTGGTTGCGGAAAGCGGACTGGCCGAATTTTGCGACATTTTTTGTGAGAAGAACGTCTTTTCGATCGAACAATCCCGGCGCCTGCTGCTCAAGGCACGCGAACTCGGAATGAAATTGAAGCTCCACGCCGACGAAATTGTGCCACTGGGCGGTGCGGAACTCGCAGCCGAACTGGGGGCCATATCCGCCGATCATCTGCTGCAGGCTTCCGAACGCGGCATCGATGATATCGCCCGGGCCGGCGTTATTGCAACCTTGTTGCCCGGAACGGCTTTCAGCCTTAAAGCGCCCTACGCCCGGGCGCGGGTCATGATCGACCGTGGCTGCGCCGTGGCGCTGGCCACGGACTTCAATCCCGGCAGCTGCTTTACCGAGTCGATGCCCCTGATCTTCGCATTGGCCGTTCTCAACATGGAGATCGGTATCGAGGAGGCGCTGACGGCGATGACCATCAACGGCGCCGCCGCCCTCGATCGGGCCGGTACCATCGGCAGCATCGACCCCGGCAAGCAGGCCGATCTCATCGTTCTGGAATTCCCGTCCTATTCTTTCATTCCTTACCACATCGGTGTCAGCACGGTCGAAAAAGTGATCAAAAGGGGCGCGATCGTTTTTGACAAAACCCGGCACGAGGAGCGCGATGATGTATGCTGATCTGTCGATAAAAGACTACCTGAAGCAAACGGCTTCGGCCGCACCGGTGCCGGGTGGCGGCAGCGTGGCCGCTTTAAGTGCGTCGCTGGCCGCGGCACTTGCGGGAATGGTTGCCGGACTGACGGTCGGTCGTAAAGGCTTTGAAGCCGTCGAACAGGAGATGAAGGAGACCGCGGCCGCAGCGGCTGATCTCCTTAACCGTTGTATCGAGGACATCGACCGGGATCCCGACGCTTATCGGCAGGTGCTTGCCGCTTACAGGCTCCCAAAGGACAGTGCCGCAGACAAAGCGGCCCGCAGTTTCGCCATCCAGGCGGCGATGAAGCAAGCGGCGTTGGTGCCGCTGGCGCTGGCCGAACGGGTGCAGCGGATCCTGGACCTGGCCGGTGACGTGGTACAGAAGGGCAATCCCAACGCTGTATCCGACGGCGCAGTTGCGGCCATGATGGCCCGTTCAGCCGGGCTGGCCGCCATCTGCAATGTCCGGATCAACCTGACCTCGGTCAAAGACGCCGATTTCGTCGAAAAGATCACCCGCAAGATCGAGAGGCTGGAGAAAGAACTGGTCAACCGCGAAAAAGAGATCCTCGGGGGGCTCCCCTCGTGACCCGCGGCTCACTCCCACAGACGGTGACGCGCTCTTTCTGGTTGCACCGGAACGTTTGTTTCCGGAGTCCACTTGTTGGGATGTCCCCATTCTTCGCAGCAGCAGCAGCTATTTTCATAAAAGGGGTTGATGGATATTGAAAAAGTCCACGGCAATTGTCGGCTCGGTCGCCGGCCTGATCGTTCTCTTCTACACTCTTGGCTGCGCTTATCTGTGGTCGCAGCAGACCCGCTTCATTTTTAGGCCCCAGCGTGCAATCACCAGCACACCCGCCGATACCGGTCTGTCATACGAGGACGTGTTCATAGCGGTAGCCGGTGACAGCGGCGGTGTCGAGCGGGTGCACGCCTGGTGGATTCCATCCGCGACTGTCGGCAAGTCGACCTTGCTCTACCTGCACGGAAGCGCCCTGAATATCAGTGCAAATGTAGAGCACGCCAAGCGGTTTCACGGTCTCGGATTTGCAGTTCTGCTTCTCAGTTACAGAGGATACGGCCGCAGTGACGGGGATTTCCCGTCTGAAACCAAGATCTACCAGGACGCCGAAGCGGCGTGGCAGTATCTGGTGACCAAACGGGAGATTGCGCCCGATGACATCGTGATTTACGGCCATTCCCTGGGCGGTGCGGTGGCGATCGACCTGGCGGTTCGTCATCCGGCAGCAAGAGGCCTGATCGTCGAGGCGACCTTCACCTCTATCTATGATATGGCCGCGCGTGGCGGCGCCTATCGGGTTTTTCCTCTCGACCTGATTCTGACGCAACGGTTCGATTCACTTTCTAAAGTCGACCGTCTGCGCGTGCCGGTTCTCTATCTTCATGGTACCAAGGATAGCGTGGCACCGTTTGACATGAGCCGGCGCCTGTACGGGCGTACGCGGGCTCCGAAGCGCCTGCAGCTCATTTTAGGCGGCGGACACAACAACAGCGCCCGGGTGGGCGGGCCGGTCTATCTTCAGGCGGTCAGGGCATTCCAGGACATGGTCGCATCGGACGGCAACACGCCGCGGCTGCGGGAAAAGCATTCCTGAACCATGCGTCGATGCCGAAGGGAAGGAACAACTTTCAAGGATAAATTCAAACCCATTATTAATTGACGGGCCTGGTCCGGATTTAGAGCGTTAGCGGCGAGTTTCAGCCGTCTTTCGAAACCGTTCATCCGGGCAGAGGTGCCCACCCTATTCGGTTGTGTTCGTTGAGCCCGTTGAGCCTGTTGAGCCGGTTAGGTCGGTATTGTCAGTTTCAGGATCTCATCGATTGTACCGATTAAACGCTCATGGCCCTTAAGCCACAACTGGTTCCGGGTCCTGAGTTTCAAGTTTCAAATTTCTATTTGCGGGTCTGATTCTATTTTCGTAGTAAACACCAATGGCCCTGGCCGCTACGGTGCATGAAATACCACTTTCGTACTGATATCGACCGAACGCCTTGAAACTGAAACGCTCAATTAGGGGAAGTGCCTGTTCGACGCGGCAAGCGTAAGCAGAAAATCAAGCATACCAGAGACGCTGCCGCGGATGCCCAGAAGACCATCGACACGCCCTGTCCGACGGTTTCCTGGAGGGTCTTAAGGGCGTCCGCCGGTATCAACGACTGGATATCGGGTCGGAAAATCTGCTCGATGTTCTGGCGAATCTTTTCGCCAATCCCCGGCGGCAGACTGCCGCCAAGACCGGATTCAGACAACGTCCCGATGAACCGGGCATTGAGCAGGCTGCCGGAAATCCCCACTCCGATGGTGCCGCCGAGTGTTCTGGCAAACTGCTGAGAAGCGGTGGCAACACCGAGGTTCTCGGTCTTCAGACTGTCCTGTACGATCAAGAGGGAGGCAATCGAGACGAACCCCATGCCGACCCCGGCCAATGCAAGGGCCGTCGAAAAAAGCCAGATCGACGGGGCGCCGCTCAACGCCAGGCCGCTGCCGGCCATCAGACAAAGGGCGCCCGCCACTGCATAGTGGCGTTTCCTCACTCGATGGGCCGTCTGACCGCAGAGCAGGGCACCCCCCGACCAGGCCAGGCTGAGAGGGATCATCGCCACCCCCATTTCGGCCGGTGATTTTCCCAGGGCACCCTGAATGAACAGCGGACTGAAGGCCGCTAGAGAGAAGATCGCGAAACTGCTCAAGAACGCGGCTGCGTTACCGGAACTAAATCCAGACCGACTGAGGAAATCTATTGACAGGATCGGATCGGCGGCGTGCGTTTCGGCATAGTAGAACGCGACTCCTCCGGCCAGTGAAACAGCCAGAAGCCCGATTATCGGCGGCGACAACAAGCGGTAGTGATTGCCCGTCATCAGAAAAACCGTCAGCAACGATAGGACCGTCAAGGTCAGGGTGGCCGCGCCGAACAGGTCGAGGGCGGCGTGGCGTTTCTTTACGCGGGTTTCCTTGAAATAGAGATAGATGCCCAAAAAGGACAAAAGACCCAACGGCAGGTTGATGAAAAAAATCCAGCGCCACGACCAGTAGTTGACGATAAAACCGCCCATCGGCGGCCCAAGGACGCTGGCCAGACCCCACACGAAACTGGCGATCGACATCATCTTGCCGCGCTTTTCGGGCGCGGCGATGTCGGCCAGCAGGATGTACACCAAGGCGAATGCGGCTCCCGCGCCTACACCTTGGAGCCCCCGGGCGACGATCAGTTCGACCATCGAGGTCGAAAAACCGGCCACGAGCGAGCCGGCCAAAAAAACGGCAATGGAGAAGCCGAAAAGGTGCTTGTTGCTGTAAAGGTCGGCCAACTTGCCGAAAATCGGAAGGGCGACGGCACGGCTGAGAAGGTAGACCGAAAAGACCCAACTATAGAGTTCCAGCCCTCCCATGTCGGCCACGATGGTCGGCATGGCGGCTCCCATCACCAGGGTGTCGAGGGCTCCCAGGAAAAGTGCCATGAGAGCCGCCGCAATGACCAAAAGACGATCCTTGCGGGTCAAACCATTCGCGTTTAAAGCGCCTGCCGTCGATGCCCGTTCGCCTTGCAATGCGGCCATTTTTTACACGGATGATCGATTCACTGTAAATGAAAAATTCGCTTCCTCCCCGTCTTGATCGGTTACAAACGCCACCTTCAGGGCTTCGTCGATCCGATCGACCGTTACGAAGATCAAGGTGTTGCGTACCTCGTCCGGCAGGTCCTCAAGATCCTTCTCGTTTCGTTTGGGCAGAATGACCGTGGTGAGCCCGGCGCGATGTGCGGCCAGGATTTTTTGCTTGATGCCGCCCACCGGCAACACGCGCCCCCTCAAGGTGACCTCTCCGGTCATTCCGACATCACCCCGAACCGGACGGCCGCTGTACAGACTGGCCATAGCCATGGCCATGGCCACCCCGGCCGAAGGGCCGTCTTTCGGGACCGCTCCTGCCGGCACATGCAGGTGCACGTCTGTTTTTTCGAACCGGTTCGGATCCACACCCAATTCGGCGGCTTTGGAGCGCACGTAGCTGTGGGCGATCTGGGCACTTTCGCGCATCACGTCCCCCAGTTGTCCGGTAAGGGTCAGTTTGCCCCTGCCGTTCATGCGGGTGGCTTCGATGAACAGAATGTCGCCGCCGACCGCGGTGACGGCCAGGCCGGTTGCGATTCCGGGAATTTCGATGTTTTCGGACAGCTCGGATTCGAACTTTTCTTTTTTGAGGTATTCGCGCACCAGCTCCGGGGTTATGATCACGTGCGACCACTCCTGGGCGGCGATTTTGACGACACTCTTGCGGCAGACCGCGCCGATCTGACGCTCGAGATTGCGAACCCCGGCCTCGCGGGTGTAGTCCTGAACGATCTTGCGCAGCGCTTCGGCGGTGAAAGTGATCTCCTCGTCTGCGAGGGCGTGCGCCTTCAACTGCCGCGGCACGAGGTGCCGCTGGGCAATCTGGAGTTTTTCGTATTCCGTGTAGCCGTCCAGTTGGATGATTTCCATGCGATCCCGCAGAGGTGCCGGGATGGTTTCGAGTTGATTGGCGGTGGTGATGAAGATAACGTCGCTCAGATCGAAATCCACATCCAGGTAGTGATCCCGGAACGCTTTGTTCTGGGCCGGATCGAGGACCTCAAGCAGCGCACTGCTGGGGTCGCCGCGCCAGTCGGCGCCGATTTTGTCGACTTCATCCAACATGAAAACCGGATTGCGGGTCCCGGCACGTTTGAGGGCTTGAATGATGCGCCCTGGCATCGCACCGATATAAGTGCGGCGGTGTCCGCGGATTTCGGCCTCGTCCCGCATGCCGCCAAGACTCATGCGGGTGAATTTTCGACCTAAAGCGCGTGCAATGCTCTGGCCAAGGCTGGTCTTGCCGACGCCCGGAGGGCCTGCAAAACTGAGGATGACGCCCATGGCTTCGGAGGGTTCCGCTGCTTTTTCCGTTGCGTCCGTTTTTCCGCGTTCCTGTATCAGCTTGCGCACCGCCAGATACTCGATCAACCGCTGCTTGACGTCTTCGAGCCCGTAGTGGTCCTCGTCCAGCACCGCCCGTGCGCGCCCGATGTCGCTCTGGTCCTCGCTTGTTTTGCTCCAAGGCAGATCGATCAGCCAGTCCAGGTAGGTTTTGATGACCGAGTACTCGGCCGCCTGCGGCGACATTCCGCCCAACCGCTTCAACTCACGTTCGGCCTCCTCGAGGGCCTCCTCCGGCAGGGCGGCGTCTTCGATTTTCAGACGGTACTCGTCGATTTCGGACTGGCCCGGTTCCGATTCACCCAATTCTTTCTGAATGGCGCGCAATTGCTGCCGCAAATAGTATTCCCGTTGGGCCTTGCTCATTTCTTCACGGGCTTCGGACTCGATCTTTTTCCCTATCGTGAGGACCTCTTTCTCACGGGTCAAGTGGCCGATCAGCAGTCGATATTTTTCTTTGAGGGAATCGATCTCAAGAA
>JBATHN010000520.1:0-2618 GCA_049666885.1 Desulfobacterales bacterium | reverse complement strand
ACCCGATCAGGCCCCGTTTGCCCAGCTCGCGCAAAAACCGGGTAACGGACAGTTCGGCTTCCCGTTGTTGCAGATGGTGTCTTGCGGCGAATTGCCGGATCACGTCGCGAACTCGGGTACCGCCGTCCAGAAGCTCCCAAACCTCGGTCCCCAAGGCATCCAGTTGCAGCTTCTTAAGGTATGTCCCCTTGGGCTTTCGCCCCAACCGCCTGACAAATCCGGCCAGCCACGGACGGGAATTCACCGGATAGGACAACTGCAATTCGCCGTTTTCCAAGCGGGACTCCTCGACTCGATCGTTCTTGATCGGAGTGCACTCGAGGGCGTCTTCACGGCTGGGCAGTCCGCTCTTTTTTTTTCTGCTAAGCATTTAGAACCCTGCGGGCCGCTACGATGCATGAAAATTCTGGTGGAAGTTAAAGCGGTTTTGTCAGTTAGGTCAGTTGTGTCAGTTAAAGGATTTCATCGACTTTTCGTTAAGGCCACCACGGGTTACGGGTTCTGTGTTGTCAGGTTACCCTGAGTTTCCAGTTTCAAGTTTCTATTTTCGTGCTAAACCGTCGCATACGTTTTGCAGATCCCATCCAGAACCTCCGTTTCAATCGGCTGCCGGCCTTCCAACCGCACGCCGAGAATACGGTTTTTATCCACTTCGTGCCACAACCGCAGGCAGCGATAAAGGGGGTGCCGCTGAAGTCGCCGGTAAAGCCGAGGAAATAAACCTCTCGGGGGCCCGTCCTCCAGTTCTACGGTCAGCGGTGATCGCTTTTTAAACGTCACGGATCGGTTTGCGGACAGCCCGAGGCATCTCTGCTCGAAACCTTCCAAGCCCCCGTCCTTGAGGAGCACGGCCGCCGGACTCCAGCGCTGCAGTGTGAGCTGCGATTGCCGGTTTGTGAAAGACAGTTCGTAGGCGCCGGCTTCGAATCGAAACCGCTTCAGGTGATAGGTCGCCGGCACTTCGGCGACAATGTCGAAAACCGACCAGAGCGTTTTTCGGCCTTCGGTATGATCGTCAAAAGAGGCCAAAACCCGGTTGGCTTGCGTGAAAGGCGGCTGCCCAGTCGTCTCGAAGAATTGCAGCAGAACGGCCTTCCGGCAGCCGGGACAGTAAAGTACGGCGCCCCGGCCGCCGATGCTGTCGGTCTGCCAGGCAAATCCGAGACTGTCGTAGCGCTCGATGGCCCGGGCCCAATCCGTCGGCAGCTTCTCTTCCCGTAAAGCCCTGCGCAGCTGCCGCCCCTGGGCGGCGGCCAGACGTTTGAGCTGGGTACGGAGTTCGAATTTTCCCTTCACCGGTGCCCACTTGACCTCCATTACCGGACCCCCGGGCGTTTCCAGCAACAGATAGCGGAGGTCGATTTTTCCGATTTCCCAATCCATCGGGGTATCGAAGCGCACACCGTTCCAGGCGATTTGCCGCCATTTCAATGATTCGGCATATTTGAAGCGATCGGCCACAATTAAATAGTCGCAGTGAAACCGTTTCTCTTGGGAGGATCAATACTGCAGGCTGCCGAGGCTTTTCAGAATCAGCGCAAAGCCCATCGCAAACATGCCGGTCAGCCCCATTCCGCATGAAAATCCGGCCAGCAGGACCGGTGCGTATTGCCGCCACATGGCGCCATAGCGTTTTAAAAAAAAGAACCGTCCCAGCAGGGCGCCGATCACTTCCAATATAAACCCGTGCGGCGTCGACTGGCCCAGTCCGCGGACCACGCCATAGATCAGAAGGACCGGCAAGCCCAGCACCGCCAGCAGAGCATAGGTCACCAGCCCGAACAGCAAACCGCTCATCACGTAACTGCCCCGCAGGGCCTGAAAAAAAAGTGAGTTGCCCTCCAGGGTGGCGGTCTGCATCAGAAGGGTGTTCAGGGCCTGCAAATGCCAGAGTTCCTGGGCGTAGGGGTAGTTGCTGGAGGGAATTGGGGCCAGGCGCCAGATGAACTGCGAAAACAGGAGACTGGCAACCATGACCACCGGGAACACCACGATTTCGGCCTTGATGATGCCGCGCAGGCTGGTTCCGGTCAACTCGATTTCGCGGAATTGCACCGTGGCTTCGCCGTAGTTGTGGATCGGTATAGGCGCGTACCAGATTTCGATGCCCTGATAACCGAAAAATCTGGCGCCGGCGATGAAGCTGGCTTCCCGCACCAGCGGCAGGCTGACGAATTGACCGGCGATTCCTTCCATTCGGGCGGTGATGTAAGAGACCAGGGGGGTGTAAACAAAACCGTACCCGAGAAAGAAGATCCAGGGAAAGTTCGGCACGAGCCAGACACATAGTCCTACATAAGAGAGGGTCGAGAACACATAAATCCCGATAGAAATCCAAATATTGATATCGCCGCGCTCGGAATGCGTGCGGAACAGGTCCCTGAGACTGCCTCTCTGTCCGGCTCCCTTGCCGCCGAAGGAACGCAGAACCGCCCATATGCCGATCGCGGCGATCGCAAGGCCGAGACCGATACCGAAGCTCATGTAAAAGTCGAAATTATTGGCAAAAACCGTGTCGACCGTCCCCATGCCCTCGTGCCAGCGATACAGGATCCCGTGGCGAAACAGGACCGGATTGGCCGCGATGGTGATGATCACCCCGATCAAACCGCCGATCA
>JBATHN010000519.1:0-3457 GCA_049666885.1 Desulfobacterales bacterium | reverse complement strand
AGGCAGTCTTTAAGCCCGGCGAGAACATCGCCATGAAAGTTCCGTCCGATGAATTCGAGAAGACGGTTGCGTTCTATCGCGACTTGATTGGGTTGACCGTACTGAGGACGACAGAGGATGGAAGTGTAGCATTCGAGTTCGGCACCAAGAAGCTTTGGGTGGACCGTGTGCCGACCTTGAGCCAGGCAGAGATCTGGCTAGAGTTGTCCACAACGGACACAGCCGCCGCGGCGAAGCAATTGGCCAGGAACGGTGTTGTGCGGCGGGACGAGATTGAGCCGCTTCCGTCGCATATGAAAGCTTTTTGGATCAAGAGTCCATCGGGTATCATTCATCTCGTGTCACAGGGGGAATGAATCCGAACGAGTGCGCGCGAGCGACCGCTGCAATGCTTTACCGCCCGTTGTCTATTTCCGGCATTACCAACACGACTATACAGTCTTATTTAGTAACTCAAAAGGAGTGCTAACCATGGATGAGCATATGATGAAACAGGGCATGATCAGTTGGTCTGAATTGTTGACCAGTGATCTGGAAGCCGCCAAGAAGTTTTACGGGCAATTGTTTGGATGGGAATTAGAGCGAGCACCCATGGAGGGGATGGAGTACACAATCGTTAAGTCCAATGGACGTGAGATCGCCGGCATGATGGCCATGCCCCCGCCGGCAGAAGGCACACCACCGAACTGGGGCATCTATATAACCGTGGATGATGTCGACGCCACTGCCGGGAAAGCCGTGGAGCTGGGCGCCAAGATATGCATGCCACCGCAAGACATTCCGCAGGTGGGCCGTTTTTGCGTGCTACAAGATCCCCAGGGGGCTTTTGTTTCGATAATAACCTACGTTCGACAGAGATAGGTAGTTTCCGTCCATAAATGGCCCTTTCCTGCAATTCCCCGCCTGCTTCGGGACAGGTCGGCGTCAATCACGCCGTGGGCGTGTCAGGTCTGGAATAGATTGTGCGGCGTACAAAAGTACGCCTCCGCGCAATGCCGCCGACCTGTCACGTCTTTAGCGTGATTTCCGTGAACTTGCAGAAAATTGCTCATTTATGGATGGAGGTTAGTTAAGGCAGGGTACACTTGGGGACGAAGCTCTTGGTCGTCTTTGTTTTTCCCCGAGCTGATGGCAGTCGGTGAGCTATGGACAAAATCAAGGGCGCTACCCCATCAAGGGCATCTGTCAGATAGATATTCTCCACTCTTCGCATCTATTCCACTCATCTCTTTCCCTTATCGAACGATCTGGCTGCAGACGGGTATAAAGTATCCACTCACTATATCTTGAAACGGCAGATTGAGTAAAAAGGTTACATGGTGTTCTTGCCATAGATCCGGCCCGCACTTATCCTAATGTCGGTATTGTCGGTGTCGTGCGCAATTTCCGATCTAACGGAGCTTCGAGGAATCGGCCGATGGCATCAGATTTGCTCTATGAACCATCCATGCAGGCAGCCGCGAAAATAAGCAAATTGTGGACCGGGATTCCGGGGTGGATATACATTGGCATTGCCGTCATCCTGATGCCGATTTTTACAATTTTGACGGTCGAGAACATCCACCGGCAGCAGGAAAACACCGTTCGGCTGCTTGTCGAGGAAGGCGCCGCACTGATCCGATCCTTCGAGGCCGGTGCCCGTACCGGCATGATGGGGCGGATGATGGGTGGGTTCAAGCTGCAGCATCTGCTCACCGAGACCGCCCAGCAACCCGATATCGTCTATTTGATGGTGACCGACGGCGACGGCACGATCATAGCCCATAGCGACCTCGATCAGGTCGGCAAGGACTACGAACGAAAACTGGATTTCGATCAGATTGCCCGGGACCCGGACGTGCAGTGGCGGCGCATCCGGATGGAAGACGGCCGGGATGTTTTCGAGGTATACCGGCGTTTCGATCCGATCGCGCCGAACTGGCACCGCTCGGCATCACATATGGGCCCGCGCGGCCGCATGATGCCGAACGCCCCGCCGCGACAAATGGAAGCGCCACCACGAGAGTTTATTTTCGTGGGGCTCGACAGCTCATCGATTCTCAGCGCCCAGCAGGCCGACACCTGGCATACGATCGTGATGGCCGCCATTCTGCTTCTTGTCTGTCTTTCCGGCATTTTGCTTCTCTTCATGGCCCAGGGATATCGGACCACGCGTGCATCATTGGTCAGGATCAAGGCCTTTTCGGACAACGTCGTGGAAAACATGCCGATCGGACTCATCGCCCTCGATGATCAGCGGCGGATCGCATCTTACAACCAGGCGGCGCAGTCTATTCTCGGTTTCGAAACGGCCACGGTCATCGAACGCAGTGCCGCTCAAATCCTGCCGGACCAGATCACTGAAGAGATCGAGGGGCTAACCGCGGACGGAAACGTCGTCGAAAAAGAAATCGACTGCCGGCTCGCCGACGGCCGACTGATCCCCCTGGCGCTCAGCGCCAGTGTGCTCTTCGATGGCGATCGCCGGTTCCTCGGGTTCGTGCTGCTGCTCAAAGATCTCCGGGAAGTTTACGCCCTTCGCAGTGAAATCCATCGCAACCAGCGTCTCGCCTCGGTCGGGCGGCTGGCGGCCGGGGTGGCCCACGAGGTGCGCAATCCACTGAGTTCCATCAAGGGGTTTGCCACCTATTTCAAGGAGCGCTACCGGGAAAAACCCGAAGACCAGCAAGTCGCCGGCATCATGATTCAGGAAGTCGACCGGCTGAATCGGGTGATCGGTCAACTGCTCGACTTTGCCAGGCCGATCAAGGTTGTTGCCAAAGCGGTAGCGGTGCCTCAGCTGGTTGCCGACTCCCTGAAACTGGTGGAAGTGCAGTCGAAGGAAAAGGCCATAGGGATTGAAACGATTATCGCACCGCAACTCCGGACGGTCTTTCTCGACTCGGACCGCGTCAAACAGGTCCTGCTGAATCTTTATCTCAATGCACTCGATGCGATGGAAGCCGGCGGCCGCCTTTCCGTCAGTGCCGCTGCGGAGGACCACGATCGGTGGATCGTTTTCAGAGTGTCCGATACCGGTCACGGTATTCCCAAGGAAAATCAATCGCAGATATTCGATCCGTACTACACGACCAAGTCGACCGGCACCGGGCTGGGATTGGCGATTGCCCACAATATCGTCGATGCCCACGGCGGGCACATCGAGGTCGAGAGCGCGGCCGGCGAAGGGACGACCGTGACCGTCCGCATTCCAAAAACCCGGGAGGAGCCCCAAGATGAAGGCGCCTAATGAGATCCTGGTGGTCGACGACGACCCGGCCCACCGCACCATGTTGCGGACCTTGCTCGGTGAGTGGGGCTACACTGTTTTCGAGGCCGACGACGGCCGGACCGCCATTGCACGAGTCAGGGAACGCTTTTTCGATTTGATTCTCATGGACGTGCGCATGCTGAAGATGTCCGGTATCGAGGCCCTCGAGAAAATAAAAGCCTACAACCCGGCCATTCCGATCATCAT
>JBATHN010000518.1:0-1821 GCA_049666885.1 Desulfobacterales bacterium | reverse complement strand
TGGAGCGCAAGACGGCCGGGTGTGTGCGGGGAACCATTTCAAACGTTTCCCACCTGAGTCAGTCGATCGTACTCAAATCGATGCAAAGTGAAAATTTTGCGGCCGAAAAAGCCGAAAAGTTCGCCATCTTGAAGAGACGGGCACTGCGGGTCAAGGCCGTTCTGGCGGACCCGAAATTTGGTGATGCCTGGGACGTTTATCCGTTTAATTCGGGCTACTTCATGTGCCTCAAGCTAAAAACCGTCGGTGCCGAAAAGCTGCGTCGGCATCTGCTGGACAACTACGGCGTGGGACTGATCGCGATCGGCGAGAAAAACCTGCGCGTCGCTTTTTCTTGTATCGAGGAGGAGAATGTCGCCGAGTTGTTTGACATCATCCTGCAGGGTGTCTTAGATCTGTGCACTTAAAGGGTTTTATCAGGATACCGCATGACCCCGTCCGGAGGACCAACACGCCGAGTTAAGACATTGATCAAAAAGGGGCGATCGTTCAATTTTGCCGATGCCGGTAAATGGACCCTCTATTTTGTTCTGATCGGTATCATCGCCGGTCTGGGGTCGATCGTATTCCATTATTTGACCCAGATCGGTCTCCACTATTTCCTGGACTTCCTGGCCGGGTACCGACCGCCGACTCCGGCCGGCGAGCACCATCTGCTGACGCCCACCACTACACCCTTCAACCGTTGGATGCTGCTGTTCCTGCCGGCTCTGGGCGGTGTCTTGAGCGGCTGGATCGTCTACACCTTTGCCCCCGAAGCCGAGGGACACGGGACCGATGCCGCTATAAACGCGTACCACAACGAAGGCGGTTTTATCCGCGGTCGGGTTCCTTTCGTCAAGACGATTGCTTCGGCCCTGACCTTGACCACCGGTGGATCCGGCGGCAGAGAGGGACCGATCGCGCAGATCGGCGCCGGTTTCGGGTCCTTTCTGGCCACCAAGCTCAAACTTACGGAACGGGAGCGGCGGATTATGATGGCTGCGGGTGTGGGCGCTGGGGTGGGCAGCATCTTCAGGGCCCCGCTGGCCGGAGCGCTCTTCGCTTCGGAGGTCCTTTACCGTGATCCGGAATTCGAATCCGAGGTCATCATCCCGGCCGGCGTTTCATCGGTGGTCGCCTACTGCCTGTTCTGCCTTAATTTCGGTTGGGGGTCGCTTTTTCAGTCACCGGACTTTCACTTTCGCAACCCGCTCGAATTGGGCCCCTACATCGTGTTGGCCTTCCTGCTGGTCGGCCTGGGTATTTTCTACGTCAAGACATTCTATGGCACCATCGCATTGTTCAAGAAGATAAATATTCCCAACCATCTCAAGCCGGCCCTCGGTGGTTTGTTGACCGGAATCATCGGTTTCTTTCTACCGCAAACCCTGGCCTTCGGCTATGGCTTTGCACAAAAAGCGCTTGAGGATCAGCTGACCATCCCATTTTTACTGTTCCTGGCGATCGGAAAGGTGCTGACGACCTCCTTTTCGATCGGCTCGGGTGGCAGTGGAGGGGTTTTCGGCCCCTCGATCGTGATTGGCGGGGCCATGGGAGGTGTCGTCGGAAAAACGTTTCACCATTTCATGCCGACCGTGGTAACCGAGCCGGGTGCCTTCGTGGTCGTCGGCATGGCCGGTTTCTTCACGGCCGTCTCCAATACGCCGATTTCCACGATCATCTTCGTCAGTGAAATGACAAACTCCTATCATCTGCTGCTGCCGAGCTTAGCCGTCTGTTCGGTCTGCTACCTTGCCGCGCGGAAATGGACCATATTTCATCGTCAGGTCAAAAGCAGGGTCGATTCACCGGCCCACGCCGGAGAGTTCTTCGTCGATA
>JBATHN010000517.1:0-1677 GCA_049666885.1 Desulfobacterales bacterium | reverse complement strand
TCGAGAATTCCGCGCGAGATGACGACATCGCCGGCGGTGTCGGTCAGATCCAACTTCACACCGGGAATGAAGATGTCTCCGTCACGCATCTGCCCCCGAATGACGAGTGTATCCATGTTGCCCAAATCACTGGGTGCCTGCCCTTGAGCCGTCAGCGTGATCATGGGGACGGTGCCCCCTTTCAAGACCTCGAAAATACCGCGGATGACGTTATCTTCTCCTGAAAGCGCGAGCGCCGCCTGCCGCGTTGTCTTGACGTCAATATTGCGGCCTTCTATTTCCATGCTCAGTTGCGAATCGTCAAGAGAGGAAACGAGATGCCCGGAGAGACTCATCTGCGGGTAATCCAGAACCAGCTCCGTCAGTGAAACCGTGGCCGAATTTTTATCGAGATCGAAACGGCTTTTAAGTGTCCTGTTGCGCATCTCCACAATTTTGTTTTCGCGAGCCAATGCCAATTCCGGTATGGAAACATCGATATCCGCCTGCATCTGTCCGGGTCCGCCCAGGTTGACATCTATCGTCAGGTCGACGGGGGCCGCCTGCATCTTCAGGGAAAATTCCGGGAAAAAAGTGTCTCTGACAACCTGCGGCTGCAGTCGGGTCAGCTGAATCCGTACGTTTCCCTTTAATTCCCGTGTATCCGCTGCGCTGGAAATGGAAACGCTTTCTACCGCATTAGAAGTGCCCGTGACCTGAATTTTTAAACTGCCGGCGGCATTCGTTAGGCGAGCTTCGATATGATCGAATTCAACCGCTGCCCTGCTGTCAACCATCAGTTTAAGGCGGCCGTTTTCTATATAACCGTCCACATCGGGAAGCTGCAGTGCCGGAGGCGTCGCAAAAACCGAGACGATTTGCCGCATCACATCACCCACTGCCGGGGACTTTGCCGGCGTTTTTTCTTCTTCGAGTGATTTTTGCAAGGTAATGGTCACATCCGGCTGCTGGACCCGTATATCCCTGAAACCGATTTTCCCGGACAACAGCGGCAGAATTTTGGGGGTGACGGCTATCATTTCCGCTGACCCCGTTAACTTTTTGGGCAGCATCACAGACGCCTTTTCAAGTGTCACGTGCGGGAGCGGGAAAAAGGAGAAATCGAGCCGGTCAAAGTCGATTTCGCCGCCGAATTTTTTGGAAAACTCACTGCGGATCTTGGCCTTCAGGGTTTCAGATTCGATTAACTTTGGTAAAACAAGAACGGCAACGAACAGCAGGATGACAACGGTAACAATACCGATAAGGACGCCGAAAACAGTTTTTTTGCTCTTGTCCACCTGGCACGACTCCAGAAAAACGGCCGTCGCAGACACGATTAAGCCGCGCGGCCTTCAATTTTATTGGGTGTATCGTCCGAAAAGGTCAGATCCAATATAGGAACTCAAGCCCTAAGGGCAAGGGATTAGTTTCATGGTATTAGCGGAGGGCGTTGGTATCAGTTCGATGCAAGAGGGAAAAAACGTGATATAGGGCCCGTTGGCGGCGAGTGTCAGCCGTCTTTCGAAACAGTTCATCCGGGCGGAGGTGCCCACCTTTGTTAAGTTTGGCCCGTTGAGTTGGTTGAGCCCGTTTAGTCCCGCCACAGGCGGGATTGATGGATATCGTCGATATAATGACTCAACGCTCATGGCCCTTAAGCAACCCCTGGTTCCGAGTTTCCAGATTCAAGTTTCA
>JBATHN010000516.1:0-7544 GCA_049666885.1 Desulfobacterales bacterium | reverse complement strand
TGAAAGCCCCGGAAGCGTTGATCGTGTGTGTTAACAGGCGATGGGGCAAGATCCGCTAACCGCCTCAAACAGCTGCGCCTGCTTCAACCGAAGCCGTAGCCGGCTCCCATCGGGGGCATGACAGGACGCTGAAACGGAAGCCCCCATCATTTTCATTCACTGTGGCGGCCCTGTGCCGTGAGGGTTTAGTGCGAAAATAACGTGGGCGCCTCCGCCCGGATAACCGGTTTCGAAAGGCGGCTTAAACTCGCAACCAACGGGCTAAGACCGAACCAGGCCCGTCTTCAAAAAAGAGTGTGGTTTGTGTCTTAAAGGTTGATTCTTCCATGCAGCTTTGTCTTTGGGTCCGGTCTAAAACCCCGGCGACTCAGACAGTCAGCCGCTGTTCTCAACCGCTCATCCGGGCTCCGGCGCGTCATTTCCATGCACCATGGCGGCCCGCGGGGTCATAAGCGTTTAGGTAGTGCCCATCCACGAGTCGTTAAAGGCATAACAGTGTGTCCATGCGGGAAAGTGAGGTGCGGATGGAAGGAACGAATCGCGGCGACATCAGAGCCGGCATCGAGGTTTACATCGTACTGAAAAAAGATCAGCGCTCCGGAAAACTGACCCGCGGCGTGGTCAAAGACGTCCTGACAAAGTCGGCCTTTCACCCCCATGGCATCAAGGTGCGGCTGGACGACGGGCAGGTGGGTCGGATCAAGCAGATTATCAAATAGGGCGCCTTTTTCCAGTTCACAGCCGGCAAGGGCGACGGCATTGGTGAATATCCAATTTCTGTGTCCTGTTTGCTTTGATATTTACACATTGGACCGTCTGCGAACTCGCCATGGTTGCAATCTGAAAATAACCGCTTATTATGGACGGAAACTAATTAAAATCGCGGCATGTCTTTCAGAACCGCATGCCGCTTCAGAAACGGTAAAATGGACAAGGAGGTTGAGGTAATGAAAGATCGTTCTCACATTACACTTTACAGCGGGGGCCACAAGGGGGCCGAGTCCGAATTCGGGCGACTCGCCGAAAGCTGGGGGATTAAGGAGATCAACTTTTCATTCGAGGGGCACGATATCGAGCGGACCAAAGGCGTCCGGGTGCTCGATACTAAAGAACTCGACAAGGGGAACGTCAGTATGGAGATCGTCTCGACCCGCATGGGTCGTAACTATTCCAAGGCTGAAAAGATCCGCAAGGTCATCCAGTCGATTTTCCATATGGTCAACAGCGGTTATCATGTGGTCGCCATCGGCTGGATTCAACCGGACGATACCGTCAAGGGCGGAACCGGTTGGGGAGTCGAGCTGGCCAAACTCTTCAACCGCCCGGTCAGTGTTTTTGACCAGGAAAGCAACCAGTGGTTTGCATGGAAAGAAAATCGCTGGATTGCCGAAAAGCCGCTTATTGTCGACGATAGTTTCGTCGGGACCGGGACGCGGCATTTAACGGACACCGGTCGAAAAGCGATTCGCGACCTGTACGAAGAATCTTTCGGACCCGCTGCCGATTGATTTGCGGGATTCCAACTTCTGAATAAATCTTCTGGATAACCGACTTTCGTTCCCAGACAGAGGCCCTAAAGTTTTATCCGGCCGGCAGCTTTTTTCGGTTTCAATAAGAGAATGCAACCGCCTTAAAAGTAGGCTAACGCCTCCCGTAGGCTTTCGTCGACATCTCCGACGTACTTATCGACTTCGGCTTTCACGGAGTGCCAGTGGGGGGCATTCGTATCGGTTTGCTTCAACTCATTGAACTTTCTATCCGCCGCTTCCTTTTTAGATTTGACTGACTCGATTGCCGTTTTATGAGCGGCCGGCAACTCTTTTTCTTTGGCCTTTGTCGTCAGTTCATCGATGTTTTTTGCGAACCGGTTGAGTCGCGCTTCAATTTCAACATGAACTCGTTCTTGATCTTCCATTTTTCTTGCCCCTCCTCACACTGTTTTTTGGCTTTGACCACCTTTTCGGTGGCTGCCGTTCACAAGATTTCCACTCCGATCCCATACCCGGTTTGCAGATACCGTGAAGCAGGATACCGAAATGAAGAGTAACCCTTAACGGACGGCCTCTCATCCATTTGGTTTCAGCTGCAAAATAATGCAGGAAATGCATTAGACAACATCAACCGGTAGCGTCCCATAACGCGGAGTCTTCAGGTGCGGCCAAAACGGCCGTCCATTTATGGCCAAGGTGATGATGACGTCCATAATTGGGCCACTGCATCATCGCTGTTGAAAAATAACGTCTGACCGGATAGATAGCGGCTATCCAAGGACGGAACCTCGTTATGACCGCAATGCCATTTCAAAGCTATCCATCAGCGTCAACTTGCCGGTTTTTGTTATACGGACGCTATTGATACGAATATCGTTGTAGGGAGTGATATGAAGACCCACCCGCAAGCGCCGGCATTTCTGCCCACAACACTGGAAGAGATGCATCACCTCGGTTGGAAACAGCTGGATGTCGTTCTGGTAACCGGGGATGCTTACATCGACGCCCCCTCAGTCGGCGTGGCCGTCATCGGCCGGGTCCTCATGGACGGCGGCTACCGGGTCGGCATCATCGCTCAACCCGATGTGCTCAGCGACCGGGACATCGGTCGATTTGGAGAACCGGCACTTTTTTGGGGTGTCACCGCTGGATGTCTGGATTCGATGGTCGCTAATTTTACGGCATCCGGTAAACGACGCCGCAGCGATGATTTGACCCCGGGCGGGCGCAACACCCGGCGTCCCGATCGGGCGGTCATTGTCTACAGCAATTTGATCCGGCGCTTTTTCAAACAGACGCGGCCCATTGTTCTGGGTGGCATCGAAGCCAGTCTGAGGCGCATTTCACACTATGACGGGTGGTCCGATTCCGTCCGGCGTTCGATTCTCTTTGATGCCAAAGCCGACATTTTGATATACGGAATGGCCGAGCGGAGCGTTCTGGAATTGGCGGAAAAGCTCACGCGCCGGGAGGACTTCCGTCGGATCCGGGGGATCTGTTACGTCAGCCGCCACCTTCCGCAAGCCGTGCCTGGATTTCCGGGTCCGGATATCCAACTTCCGGACCATGAGGTCGTGTCACGCGACAACGAACAGTTTGTCCGTATGTTCAGGTCCTTTTACGAAAACGCGGATCCGTTCACGGCCAAACGGCTCTTCCAGCGACAGGATACCCGGTATCTCGTCCAGAATCCCCCGGCGATTCCACCTGCGCCTGACGACCTTGATCGGATCCATGAACTGCCGTATTCACGCGATGTGCATCCTTTTCATAAAAACGATGGGCGCGTGGCGGCACTCGACACCATCCGGTTTTCACTGACGACTCACCGAGGGTGTTACGGGGAATGCCGATTCTGTGCCATTTCGATCCACCAGGGAAGGCATGTCGTATCGCGCAGCGCGGCCTCGCTTTTACGGGAAGCGTCCGCCTTCGCGGCGCATCCAGCCTTTAGAGGCATCATTTCGGATGTGGGTGGGCCCACGGCCAACATGTACGGCTTCGAATGCGACCGCAAGCGGTCCCTGGGCGCTTGCCGAAGCAAGGCCTGCATCTTTCCGGAGCCCTGCAAGCACCTGCCGGTCGATCACGGTCGCCAAATCCGGCTCCTGCGCGCCTTGCGTCGTCTGCCGGGAATCCGTAAAGTCTTCATCGGCTCCGGCATACGCTACGACCTGATACTAAGCGACCGCAAGGCCGGCGCGCTTTATCTGGCCGAGATTCTACGGCACCATGTCTCGGGCCAACTCAAAATCGCACCCGAACACGTGTCGGACCCGGTCCTGAACCTGATGGGAAAGCCCGGCCGTGAGCGTCTGGAAGCCTTCAAGCGGCTCTTTGACGAAGTGCGTCGCAAAGAGGGCTTAAAGGCCTTTTTAACGTATTACTTAATGGCCGCTCACCCCGGATGCACTTTAGAAAACATGCAGGACCTGCGAAATTTTGCCATCCGCAAGCTCCAGTTGCTGCCCGAGCAGGTTCAGATTTTCACTCCCACGCCCTCAACCTACGCCACGCTAATGTACCACACCGAGACCGACCCGTTTACCGGTCGCAGGATCTTCGTGGAGAAAAAACCGGGCAACAAACAAAAGCAAAAAGACGTCATCCGGGTGCGCCACCGTCGATAGGCGCGCCATATAAAACCTTGTTTTCATGTTTTTCGTTTTTCTTCCTCTTGATAAAAAAATGCGAAAAGCTGGAGTCTATCCTTTACCAAACCAAAACTGTTCGGACGGACATCATGTTTTCAGATCGATTCGACTGGGACCAGAGCCCCAACGCCCTGAGCCTTTTGCTGGGGGACAAAAAAAGAAAGGGTGAAACGGTTGTTGATTTGACCGAATCCAACCCGACCCGGGTCGGGTTGACCTACGATGTCGATTCCATTCTCGTAGCCCTGTCACAGCCAGCGTTAATGGCATATGCTCCTGATCCGCGCGGTCTTTTGATGGCACGACAGGCGATTGCCAAGTATTACCGTGAAAGGGGTGCGCCGATCGACACCGATGCCCTTTTTTTGACGGCCGGAACCAGCGACGCCTATTCGATTCTGTTCAAACTGTTGGGGAATCCGGGCGACGAGG
The DNA here is from genome assembly GCA_049666885.1 of Desulfobacterales bacterium. GTDB lineage: Bacteria > Desulfobacterota > Desulfobacteria > Desulfobacterales > SG8-13 > JARFQH01. Next base: position 2,968 of record JBATHN010000516.1, on the reverse strand, counting down.
TTTTGATTCCCAGGCCCGGATATCCACTGCTATCCTACTTGGCGCGTCTCGACAGCCTGCGCGCTTGTGCCTATCCCCTGCGCTACGACACTGCCGAAGGATGGTCAATCGACCTCGACGTGTTGCAGTCGCTGATCACGCCACAAACGCGGGCGATCGTTCTGGTCGATCCCAACAACCCGACCGGCTCGTACGTAAAACAGACGGAATGGAAAGCTATAGATGTCATGTGCTGTCGTCATGACCTGGCCCTGATCGTGGACGAGGTTTTTTATGATTATGGTGCCGGCGGCGCAGCGGGTTCCGTGCCGGTGCACCAGAACCGTTGTGAATCACTCACCTTAACGTTGAACGGTTTTTCCAAATTGATGGGGCTGCCCCAGGTAAAATTGGGCTGGATTGTCGTCGGGGGGCACTCCGGCCTGTCGCCGGCCGCACGGTCGCGTCTGGAAACCCTGCTTGATTTTTATCTCTCGGTTGCCACCCCGGTTCAGCATGCGGCCAAAAGGCTGCTGGATCGGCGGCACGCAGTTCAGCGGCAGATCCTGTCCCGCATCGACGCCAACAGCCGGTTTCTGGAAGAGCGGATCGCATCAACCGGTAACTGCCGTGTTCTGCAGCGCGAGGGCGGCTGGTATGCGGTTGTCGATATCCTCGATATGGTTTCGGATGAAGACCGGGTCATGAACCTGCTCAAGCATGACAACACCCTGGTTCATCCGGGATTTTTTTACGATTTCAACCGCGAGGGATTCTTGGTCGTCAGCCTGCTGCCTGGCGAGGACACTTTCCGCAGTGGGGTTTCAAGGATGATCGGGCGATACGGCCATAAATAATGACAAAGGGATGTCACAGCCGGTAAAAAAAGGAAAAGATCACCGCTGCAAGGACGATGCGGTACCAGCCGAAGATGGAAAAGGTATGCGTCTGGATATAGTGCAGCAGCCACTTTACGGCGATGAAGGAAACCGCCGCGGAAACAATGAATCCGAGCAGGACCATGCCCCAGTTCTCCGGAGCCGCAGCGGCCGGCGGCTGATGGAGTGCCCGGAAAATCTTGAGCCCGCCGGCGGCGAGCATCGTGGGAATTCCGACCAGAAATGAAAACTCGATGGCGGCCGGTCGGCTCAATCCGAACATCAGCATCAGCAGGATGGTCGCACCCGAACGCGATGTGCCGGGAAACACCGCTGCAATCAGTTGGCCCGCCCCGACGACCGCAGCCACGCTCCATGTCACCGACCCGTGCAGATCACGCCGCCTGAGCCACAGCTCGATAAGCAAAAACCCGATCCCGCCTAAAAGAAGCGCCCACGCAATCGGCCCCAACTCCTCCGGCAGTTCGAAACCGGCTTTGTCCAACAACAGGCCGCCGATTCCGGTGATGACGAAAGCGAGCAGAATTTTAAGGGCAAAGTCCTGCGTGGCTTTATCGCGCCAGCCAAAGATGAACTGGCGCATTCGATCGGGAAACAGCGGCAGTACGGCAATCACGGCGCCGCTCTGGATGACGATGTTGAAAAGGTCGCTTTGCCGGGGCAGCCAGTGCTCTGCGATGAGCAGGTGTGCGGTGGAGGAAATGGGCAGAAACTCAGTTATTCCCTCGATGATTCCAAGAATGATGATCGCAATCCAATCAGGCATCGGCTGTTTAGAAACGAAAAATCCGGTGTTGTCAAGGGCCGAAATTGTCAGTGGGACAGATTCTTAAATGAGATGTTCCGGTTGAGTTGTTTTTTTTGCGCTGATCAAGTTGGCCTACCGAAACCCCAACCCAGACAGGAGTTGACCAGCGTCGTTTTACCGGTACCCCTATCTCCGTATAAAAGCAGCAACCACTTGTTTTCCAGCACGCCGTATCTTAATGAGGCGAGCGCCTCCTATTGTTCCGGGCCGAGCTACAGAAACCGGGGATCGGTATTGAGGTGGAGTGGCTTCTCGAAATATTTGAAATGGGCAAGATAAATGATCGGCCATTTTTCTATTTGGGTGTCACATTAGAAATTGTTAATCATCCTCTGCCGGCTCCAGCATCTCCTCGGCTTCCATCCACATGACATTGATGATGCCGAAGGCGCAGGCGAGCAGTACGCCGAGAATCCAGGAAAAATACCACATGATGATGTTCCTCGTTGTTGTTCTCTTTTTCAATTTAATGTTCAGTACGCCGTGTGGGTTTCCTTCCGTATTTTATCCTCGGACAACTTCCCCCGCAGCACGCTGTAGACCCAGCTGGTATAGAGCAGTACGATCGGTAGAAAAACCACCACCGCAATGAACATCAGGTTCAAGGTGAGATGACTGGAGACGGCATCGTAGGCCGTCAGGCTGACATTCGGCTGGGTGCTGGAGGGCATGATGAACGGGAACATGGCCGTGAGGGAGAACTGCAAACGGGACAGATCGACGAATATTTCAGAGGGCGGCATGGTTAAGGCTCCTTTGGAACGGCTTCAATCCGTTTTTCATTGTTGACCGGCGCGTAATGGTTTAAACGGTAAAAGAAGCGGGGTGTTTTGACTATTAGGGTGCGCCCAATTTTACTAAACTTCCCCAAGGACTCTATAACCTGTAATATCACGTAATATAAGCCCTTGGTCATTGTCAACGGTTTTGCCATGGAACCGCTTCGCACAGCGAGCGATAAAAACAGTCTGCGCTGGCTCATCAAGAGTGCCCGGCCGGCGCATCTCTGGGTGCTGCTGTCGATCGGCCTCGGTATGACCGGTGGTTTGCTGCTAGTGGCTCAGGCGGGTTTGCTGGCCAACATCATCCAGGGTGTCTTCATCGATCGCTTGCCGCGCAACCTGCTGACACCTCTGTTTATGGGTTCGGCCGGGTTGGTCGTCATGCGGGCGATTCTGGCCTGGGGGCGCGAGGCGGCCGGTTTCCAGGCCGGTGCCCGCGTGCGGGAAGAGACGCGCAGAGCTCTCATCCAACACATTTTCGACCGGGGTCCGGCCTACAC
>JBATHN010000515.1:0-9363 GCA_049666885.1 Desulfobacterales bacterium | reverse complement strand
GACAACGTGACGATCGAGGCGGAGTTGATCACGCCGATTGCCATGGAGAAGGAGGTGCGCTTTGCGATCCGCGAGGGCGGCCGAACCGTCGGGGCGGGCGTGGTCAGCGACATCATTGAATAGCGGTAAGGAGTCTACCGGTGAGAATTATAGTAACCCTTGCGTGCAGTGAGTGTAAACGAAGAAACTATACGACAACGAAAAACAAACGGACGACTCCGGATAAACTGGAGTTCAGCAAGTATTGCCGTTTCTGTCGGAAACATACGGCTCACAGGGAAACTAAATAAAATGGTTCCCGGGGCACGGGTCAAAAATGAAAGCCCCCTGTCGTGAAGGTCTTCATGCAGGCCAGTAGCTCTAATGGTAGAGCATCGGACTCCAAATCCGGGTGTTGGGGGTTCGAATCCCTCCTGGCCTGCCAACTCAAATTTTGAACAAAGCTTGAAACCTGAGCGCCGCGGGGTGCTCTCACTCTGAGAGGCTTTCGTTTTAAGCTTTCATCATTTTAGGAGTAACTTTGGGACGTCTACTGCGTAAGAAACCCATCAAGAAGAAAAAAAAGCAGGACGGCGCTTTGGAAAACGGTGCTTTGGTGAGTGCCGAGACGACTTCGAAGGCGGGCGGGGACGTGTACCGGGTCGAAAAAAAGGTGAAGAGCCTCGAGGCCCCAAAAATGGCTGTTTCCACCCGACCGGCACCGGCCAAACTCAAAGACAATTTTTTAACCAAGTCGCTGCAGTTCCTCAGAGAAGTCAAAATGGAGCTGAAAAAGGTCACTTGGCCTTCCCGCAAACAGACGATCGGCTCCACGGTTGTTGTTTTGGTTCTGGTGACGATCATTGCATTCTTCCTCGGAGCGGTGGATATCGGTTTGTCGAGTCTGGTGAAACTCGTGCTGCAATAAGACCAGGAGATGGAAAGTGACCGACAAAAAAAAATGGTACATCGTTCACGTGTATTCGGGGTTCGAAAACAAGGTCAAAACCGCTCTGGAAGAAAGGGTTGCGACTTCTCCCCAAAAGGAGATGTTCGGCGAGGTACTGGTTCCGACCGAAGAAGTCGTCGAACTGGTGAAAGGCAAACGCAAAACTTCCTCCCGCAAGTTTTATCCCGGGTATATACTGGTCCGGATGGAGCTCAACGACGAGACATGGCACATAGTCAACAGCACGGCCAAGGTCACCGGGTTTCTGGGCGGTCGTTCTCAGCCGACGCCGCTGACCGACGAGGAAGCAGATCAGATACTGAATCGAATGGAAGCCGGGAAATTAAAACCGCAGCCGAAATATTTTTTCGAAACCGGAGACGAGATACGGGTCATCGACGGGCCTTTCACAAATTTCAACGGCACGGTTGAGGAAGTCAACCCCGAAAAAGGCAAGATCAAGGTTCTGGTCAGCATCTTCGGGCGGGCAACACCGGTCGAGCTGGATTTCGTCCAGGTTGCCAAACTTTGATTCGGGAACTGTGTCCCGGACGCGGCTTTGATCGGTTCGAGGGCTGATTTTCCTTCGATTGTACTGTGACGGCCCCTTTTTGGGAGCCGCGGCGTGAAAACAAACGGAGTGCAAGGAGCGAGAAATTCATATGGCAAAAAAAGTTATGGCAATGATCAAATTGCAGGTTGAGGCGGGAAAGGCCAATCCGTCACCGCCGATCGGGCCGGCGTTGGGCCAGCACGGTGTGAACATCATGGACTTCTGCAAGGCGTTTAATGCGCGCACGGCCGATGACGCCGGAACGATAACGCCGGTTGTCATTACCGTCTTCCAGGATCGGTCCTTCACCTTTATTACGAAAACACCGCCGGCAGCTGTTCTGCTGAAGAAGGCCGCCCAGATTGCCAAAGGTGCAGGTGATCCCAAACGGGACCGTGTCGGCAAGGTGACACGTGCTCAAGTCGAAGAAATCGCGAAACAGAAAATGGTCGATTTGAATGCCAATGACATAGATGCCGCCTGTAAGATCATCGAGGGCACGGCACGCAGCATGGGTATCGAGATCGCCTGAATAATTTTGAGATAATTCACGTCTCCAGTTTGCGCCATATGGATGGCTGTAAATATGATCCATTTAATGAGTTGACAAGGTGGGTAAAGAAAATGCCGAAGCGTGGTAAAAATTACTTAGAAGCCAAAAAGAAAGTCACCACCGCAAATAAAACGGATTTTACCGAGGTGGTAAAGACTTCCATCGATTCGTCTTTTGCCAAGTTCGACGAAACCATCGATGTGAGCGTCAAGTTGGGTGTTGACCCGCGCCATGCCGATCAGATGGTTCGCGGCTCCGTGGTCCTTCCGAACGGTATCGGCAAGGATGTGAAAGTGCTTGTCTTTGCCAAGGGCGAAAAGGAAAAAGAGGCGCTGGATGCCGGCGCCGATTTTACCGGCAACGATGAGATCATCGAAAAAATCAAAGGCGGTTGGCTCGAGTTCGACAAAGCCGTGGCGACACCCGACATGATGGGTTCGGTGGGTAAAATTGGAAAGATCCTCGGCCCCCGGGGCCTGATGCCCAATGCCAAGACCGGCACGGTCACATTTGATGTCGCCCGCGCCGTTCAGGAACTAAAGGCCGGAAAGATTGAGTTCAGGGTCGAGAAGGCTGGGATTGTACATGTACCCATGGGCAAAGTTTCTTTCGGGGTTGAAAAAATCGTTCAAAACCTTACCGCATTCCTGGAAACCATCATCCGCCTCAAGCCGGCCTCCAGCAAAGGAACCTACCTGAAAGGCGTTGCGATCTCCACGACCATGGGACCCGGCGTCAAGATCGATACAGCTTTGGTAAAGGATTTAATGAAATAAAGTGGCAGGGGTAAACGGCTGGGCCGCCTCGAAGGATCTGTTATTTAGGCCCGGGCGAAAAGGGCACCGACCCTATCTGAGCACATTAATCTATTTACAACTGTCAGTTACATAATGACTATCTGTCAAAGACCGTAGGTACACTTTTTCGGCCAAATGGTTTAATCGGCGTTTGCCGGCCTACCGAGACAGGTTTGACACGCTGCGTTCGACTTCGATCAATCTTTCGCGACCGCAAAATTGTGTGGACCTCTTTCTCATGCCGCTAAACAGACCAAAAAAATTCGCCGACAGAAACGACCTCCGGCAGGTTGCAGGTAATGAAAGGAGGTGTATCGAATTGTGAAACTGGATGAAAAGAAGAAAATCGTTGAGGAACTCCACGAGCAGTTGGCCAAGAGCAAGGTGGTCATCGTTACCGACTACAAGGGTTTGAACGTCGAGACGATGACCGAGTTGCGCAGGAAACTGCGGGAAGAACAGATCGATTATCGGGTCGTCAAGAACACGCTCTTGATAAGGGCTGCGAAGGAGACCGGTGTCGCCTTGATTCAGGACCAGTTAAAGGGTCCCAGCGCGATTGCGCTCAGCTTCGATGACCCGGTTGCACCGGCCAAAGTTCTGATGGAATTTGCCAAAAAGAACGAAAAGCTTGAGATCAAAGCCGGCGTGATGGAGGACCGGGTACTCGATCTGTCGGCCATCAAGGCACTGGCAGCCCTGCCGCCGCGTGAGGTGCTGCTCAGTCAATTGCTCTCCGCGATGGTCGGTGTGCCGACCGGTCTGGTGAGAGTGCTGAACGGGATTCCGCAGAAATTGATGTACGCACTGCAGGCCATAAAGGACCAGAAGGAAGCGGCCTAGCCTGCACCGTCGATACCCATAACCTGTTTGCGACGCGAAGATTACATACCGAAGGAGATTTGAAATGGCGGATATGACGAAACAAGATGTGATTGATTTTATTGCCAACATGACGGTCCTTGAGCTGTCCGAACTCATAAAGGAACTCGAAGAAAAATTCGGTGTTTCCGCGGCCGCCCCGGTTGCAATGATGGCAGCCGGACCCGCCGCTGAAGGCGGTGCCGCGCAGGCGGAAGAGAAAACCGAATTCGATGTCATCCTTACGGCTCACGGTGACAAGAAAATTCAGGTCATCAAGGAAGTCAGGGCTATCACCGGCCTCGGCCTGAAAGACGCCAAAGATCTGGTTGATGGGGTTCCCAAGCCGGTCAAGGAAGGTGTATCGAAGGACGAAGCCGAGAAGGTCAAGAACCAGCTTGAAGAGGCCGGAGCCCAGGTTGAAGTAAAGTAGTTGTATGAATTCTGCGGTCGGGATGGGGGGTGCCCGGCTGAGACGCGGCTGAATTTTCAGCCGGTTCGCCTATTGGGCGAAACGAAGCGGCTCGGCCTGTTCATCCACCATCACCGACTGACCACAGTTCGAATCGTGTAACCTACAAGGAGTTGGAGAAATATGTCGGAAAGATCCCTGGCAAGCAGGCGGATAAGAAAAAATTTTGGTAAAATCCGTAAGATCGTCGACATCCCCGATCTCATTGCCGTCCAGCGGGAGTCATACAACAGATTCCTCCAGATGGACGTCCCCCCGGAGAAGCGAGAAGATGCCGGACTGCAGGCGGTGTTTCAATCCGTATTTCCCATTAAAGATTTTACCGGAAGTGCTTCGCTGGAGTTCGTGTCATACCGTTTTGCTGAAGTCAAGCACAGTGTCGAAGAATGTATCCACAGGGGAATGACCTACGAGATACCGGTGCGCATCACCGTCCGTTTGGTGGTTTATGATATCGATGCTGAAACCGGGGTCTCCAACATTCGGGACATCAAGGAACAGGAAATTTATTTCGGCACCATACCGTTGATGACCGAAAAAGGAACTTTTATCATCAATGGAACCGAGCGGGTCGTCGTCAGTCAGCTGCACCGCTCTTCAGGGGTCTTCTTCGATCACGACAAAGGCAAGACCCATTCGAGCGGGAAAATCATTTACAGCTCCAGGATCATACCCGTGCGGGGGTCCTGGATCGACATGGAAATCGATCCGAAGGACATCGTTCACATCCGGATCGACCGGCGACGGAAATTTCCGATAACGATTCTCTTCAAAGCATTTGGACTCAGCGTCGAAGATCTGCTGACCTATTTTTACAACAGCGAAAAGGTTCTGATCCAAGGCAAACGAATCTCGAAACAGTTCAACCCCGAATTTCTCAAAGGGCAGCGCGCCAACCGCGACATAAAAGATTCGGAAACCGGTGAAGTGCTGGTTAAAAAGGGCCGCATTATTACGGTGCGCGCAATCAAGCGACTTCAGGCCATCGGTGCGGAGGCCATCCCGATCGGGATGGAGGATCTTATCGACAGGGTTTTCGCACATCCCATCTACGACCCCCAAACCGCGCTGCCGATCGTCAAGGCCAACGACACGGTCGACGAAGAAAATTTGGCCAAGCTCGAACAGGCTGGGATCAACGAGTTTGATGTGCTTTTCATCGACGGCGTGTCGACCAGTGACTCGATCCGCAAGACCCTTCTGATCGACAAGGTCGAGAGCAAGGAAGAAGCGCTGATCGAGATCTACCGTCGGTTGAGACCGGGTAACCCGGCGACTCCTGAAGTGGCGCAGGATTTTATCGACAACTTGTTTTTCAAGCCCAACTACTACGACCTTTCCGGCGTCGGTCGTCTGAAGATCAACCAGAGACTCGGCATCAACACCTCGCTGAGCCTGCGGATTCTTCGCAAAGAAGATATCCTGTTGACGGCCAAGGCCCTGATCGAGCTCAGGGACACCCAGGGGGTTGTCGACGACATCGATCATCTCGGCAATCGCCGGGTGCGGGCCGTGGGCGAGCTTCTCGAAAACCAGTATCGCATCGGCCTGGTACGAATGGAACGCGCCATCAAGGAACGCATGAGCCTGCAGGAGGTCGATGCGTTGATGCCCCACGATTTGATCAACCCCAAACCGGTTTCGGCGGTGGTCAAGGAATTTTTCGGTACCAGCCAACTCTCCCAGTTCATGGATCAGACCAATCCACTGTCTGAAACCACGCATAAAAGACGTCTCAGCGCTCTCGGCCCGGGCGGGTTGACGCGGGAGCGTGCCGGATTCGAAGTGCGCGACGTTCATCCCTCGCACTATGGCCGTATCTGTCCGATCGAAACACCGGAAGGTCCCAACATCGGCCTGATCGTTTCGCTGAGCACTTACGCCAGGGTTAATAACTTCGGCTTCATCGAAACACCCTACCGGGTCGTAAAGGATGGCGAGGTCACCAATGAGGTCAAATTTTTAGATGCCTTCGAAGAAAAGGAACATCCGATTGCTCAGGCCAATGCCCTGATTGACGAAAATGGCCGCTATGTCAACGCCATGGTGACATCGAGGGTGGCCGGCGAGTTCATGATGGTGCCGCGCGAGGAGATCGAGTTGATGGACATTTCACCCAATCAGTTGGTGAGCGCCTCGGCTTCGCTGATCCCCTTTTTGGAAAACGATGACGCCAACCGGGCGTTGATGGGCTCCAACATGCAGCGCCAGGCGGTTCCGCTCCTGGTCAATGAAGCCCCATTAGTGGGAACCGGTATCGAAGGGGTGGTCGCAAAGGATTCGGGTGTCGCCATTGTCAGCCATCGTGACGCGGAGGTGGTCGAAGTGGACGCTTCCCGCATCGTGCTGAAACACGAACCCACGGGCGACCCCCGGTCCAAGGACGTCACCATCTACAACCTGTCGAAATTCATCCGCAGCAATCAGAACACCTGTTTCAACCACCGCCCTATCGTGGTCAAGGGGCAGAATGTCTTGGCCGGCGAAATCATCGCCGACGGTCCCGCGACGGACAAGGGCGAGCTGGCGCTCGGTAAAAATGTGACCGTGGCTTTCATGCCTTGGGGCGGGTACAATTTCGAAGATTCCATTCTGGTCAGCGAACGACTGGTCCGCGACGGCGTCTACACTTCCGTTCATATCGAGGAATTCGAGGTCGTGGCCAGAGACACCAAGCTGGGCAAGGAAGACATTACCCGCGACATCCCGAATGTGGGGGAGGAGGCGCTTAAAAATCTCGATGAGAGCGGCATTATCCGTTTGGGAGCGGAGGTCGTACCGGGCGATATTCTGGTCGGCAAGATCACTCCGAAAGGCGAAACACAACTATCCCCCGAAGAGAAATTGCTGCGGGCCATTTTCGGAGAGAAGGCCGGTGACGTCAAAGACACCTCCCTCAGGGTACCGCCGGGCATTCAGGGAATCGTGATCGATGCGAAAGTGTTCTCGCGGCGCGGGGTCGAAAAGGACGACCGGACACGGCTGATCGAAGACGAAGAAATCGCGGCTCTCGAAAAGGATCGCGACGACGAATTGGCCGTGATCGAGGATGTGGTGCGCGGTGAGCTCAAGGCGCTGCTGTTGGGTGAAAAGGCGCAATCGACCCTCAAAAAGGGTAAAAAGATCCTGATCACCAAGGGGGCCAAATTTGATGAAGAAACCTTGGGAATAGTCCCGTTGGCCCAGTTCGAGGGTCTTGTTCTAAAAGATCCCAAATTGACTGAACGGGTGCACGAACTGCTCGAGCGCTATCGCGATCAGGGGGAACTCACCCGCATGGTCTTTGAACAGCAGGTTAGCCGTTACGCCAAGGGGGACGACCTGCCGCCGGGCGTCATCAAACTCGTCAAGGTCTATGTCGCCATGAAACGCAAGCTTTCCGTGGGGGACAAGATGGCCGGGCGTCACGGCAACAAGGGGGTTGTTTCCAGAATTCTGCCGGTCGAGGATCTGCCTTACTTTCAAGACGGCACGCCGGTCGACATGGTTCTCAACCCGCTGGGCGTGCCCTCCCGTATGAACGTGGGCCAGATTCTGGAGATCCATCTCGGGCGGGCGGCCAAAACGCTTGGCGATCAGCTGAGCCTGCTGCTGGAAGAGCAAAAAAACAAGGTCCTGCGGGATACACTGAAAAGGATCTTTTCCGATCCCGATACGCGGAAGGAGATCGCCGGCTATGACGAAGAAGATCTGACCGCTTTCGCGACGCAGTACAAGAATGGTGTTTATATGGCCACGCCGGTATTCGACGGCGCCAAGGAGGAAGAAATCAAGGCGTTGTTGGCGGAGGCCGGGGTCAGCACGACCGGGCAGACGACACTTTACGACGGCCGAACCGGCGAGTCTTTCAAAGAAAAAATTACGGTCGGCACGATGTATGTGCTGAAATTGCACCACCTGGTCGACGATAAGATTCACGCCCGATCGATCGGTCCTTATTCGCTTGTGACACAGCAGCCGCTGGGCGGCAAGGCGCAGTTCGGCGGCCAACGGCTCGGCGAGATGGAGGTCTGGGCCATGGAGGCTTACGGTGCCGCTTACGCCCTGCAGGAATTTCTAACGGTTAAATCGGACGATATGGCCGGGCGGACGCGCATGTATGAAAAGATCGTCAAAGGCCAGAATGTCCTGGAGCCCGGTATCCCCGAGTCATTCCGGGTGATGACCAAGGAACTCCAAGCCCTGGGGTTGGATATCGACCTGATCGAAGGCAAAGGATGATATTCGACACGGACCCGGACAACTGCCGTTAGAGGTTCACGAAAAAATAAGTTCACCATTTTTGGCGTTGAGGCGCCGGGCCGGCAAGGCGCGAAAACGCAGGACTATCTGGATATTCCGAGTTTTCGCAACGCCGCCGGACGGGATGCATCGGCGTCCAAAATGTGACGATCTTTTTGAGTGAGCCCTAAAATCCCCAATTGAGACGTGAAAGGGAATAAAAGCCATGATGGATACATTGTACGATTTTTTCGCTAAGCCGACCGATCCCAGAAAATATACCGGCATCAGGATATCGCTGGCTTCTCCGGAACAGATTCGCAAATGGTCGTTTGGAGAAATAAAGAAACCTGAAACCATCAACTATCGGACCTTTAAACCCGAACGCGACGGCCTTTTCTGCGCCAAGATATTCGGTCCGACCAAGGATTACGAGTGCAACTGCGGCAAATACAAGCGCATGAAGCATCGGGGCGTGATCTGTGAGAAGTGCGGGGTGGAGGTCATTCAGTCTAAGGTGCGCAGAGAACGTATGGCCCACATCGAACTGGCGACGCCGGTTTCGCACATCTGGTTTCTCAAGAGTCTTCCCAGCAAAATCGGAAACCTGCTGGATCTGACCCTCAAGAACATGGAAAAAGTGCTTTACTTCGACAGCTACATCGTCATCGATCCCAAGGAGACAGATCTGACCAGGGGGCAGCTGCTGTCCGACGAGAAGTACCGCGACGCGCTCGAAAAGTACGGTCCCCATTTCAAAGCCGGCATCGGCGCCGAAGCCGTTAAGGAGATGCTGGCCGATCTGAATTTGGACGAGACCTACAAGGAGCTGCGCCGCGATATTCGCGAGACCGGATCGGTCGCCAAGCGCCAGAAGCTGGCCAAACGGTTGAAGATTGTCGATGCGTTCCGCAAATCCGGTGTCAACCCGCTCTGGATGATCATGGACGTCATCCCGGTGCTGCCGCCCGATCTGCG
>JBATHN010000514.1:0-4191 GCA_049666885.1 Desulfobacterales bacterium | reverse complement strand
CCCTAGTGCTTCGATCGGCAAAGACTGTAACGTTTTTTTAAGATGTTAAATTGGCGTATTTGCTCACTCAGCACCAAGTGGTCCTGTTCGTAAATACGGTGACGCACCGAGATGATAGAGGCGCCCGCAGCGCAAAGCGCGAGAAGCGAGCATACCAAGCCTATGCGAGCGCCGAGCAACACGGTGCGGCGGGATGCATCGGTCAAGGAAAATAGACCAACGCGTTGCGATAGCCTTCATCAAGGTCGGTCATCATCTTTTCAACATCGCTCATCACTTTTTCAAAACTGGCCCCTTTTTCCTTTTCGAGATCCTTTACGAAAAGATGAAGCGTCTGAATTTTCTGTTTCAGCCCGTCAACCATATCCAGGTACTTTGCCTGCATCTCGGGTTTAACCCCAGCTGCCTGTTGGTTAAGATTATCGATTTTTGCCTTCCAACCGTTCAGTTGTAATTTCAATTCCTCCAATGATTTTTTACCTGCCATGATCGAGCCTCCTGCCAGAATGTTTACGTGAACTTACATCAATTGCGCGCTTGGGGATCGACAACCGATTCGTCCGAATGCGGGGGTGTCACTAGGCCAATCTTGTTAAATTTTTCCCTTTTGATCAAGAAAAAAATATGGGTTGTAACCCGCAGAGGACAAAACTGCACTGCGCCGGATTCCGAAAACCGCGTGACAAACGACAAAACGGCAAGGCTTCCTGAAGGTCTGCCGTTTTAGCGTTATTTTGCTTGTACAACTGGAGAAGACGTCGCAAATGATTCCAGGTATGCGAATGTCAATATTAGCGGATTGCAAGTATGGACCAAAAATGCCACTATGTAGCATACATGGCGACGCGCAGGCGACAAGCCGTCGTCAAATTGGTACCTTTGGCATAGTGGTCCTGTTCGTAGTTTCGGTGACGCACCGGGATGACAGAGGCGCCCGCAGCACAAGGCGCGTGAAGCGAGCATGCCAAGTGTATGCGCGCGCCGATCAACACGGCGCGGCGGGATGTATCGGTCATTGTATGCCACCGTATTTAAGAATAGGGCCACTTAGGGCTCACTCGATAATAACTTACCGCTTTGGACGCCGAAATTGCGGAAAATGGTTATTTATGGACGGTAACCATGAAAGGCATACATCATGCTGACTCGCCGTGAGGCTATGAAATTGCTGGCGGCAATTTTCGCCGGCACGGGTGCCATCTTCGGTCAACTCGGAACGGGATTGCGCTTGGTTTGGGCCGAGACCGGGAAGCGCATTCTGCCGAAGGGAACGCCGATGCACATTCTAACGGGAAAAAACCCGGCGAAGCTGGACACAAGCTACCTTGAAATAACCCCGCTCAACGAATTCGAGACTATGGGAACGACCAAATTCAGTATCGCGCCTCACATCTGGCGGCTGAAGGTGACTGGTGCGGTGGAGCATCCGTCGACATACAGCTATGCGGATTTGGTCGCACGACCGGCGGTCGAGAGAAACGTTCTCTTGATATGTCCGGGATTTTTTGCCTTCAACGGACGCTGGAAGGGGGTTAGGGTAAAGGACCTGTTGGAGGAAGCGATGGTGAAACCGGAGGTTACCCGGATTGAGTTCGGCGGGCCAAATGGACCACTCGAAAAAACCCACCGGTTTCCTCACGAAGAAGCCCAGAACGACCGATTTTTGCTGGCCTATCAGGTCAACGGTGACGTCTTGCCCCGGAAGCACGGCTTCCCGATGCGTCTGGTCGCTGAAGGACACTACGGCGCCCGGTGGGTCAAGTACGTCGACAGGATTACCGCCATCGCCAAGTGAAAATAATTCCCGGCAGCCTGGTGCCTTGAATCCCAAAGACGGCCGCACTATGCTATAGTGTAATTGTTCGACTTGAAATAAAAGTCCCATTTCAAACCAAACAGGAGCGCACACAATGAAACTTGATCAGTGCCCCGTCACCAGTGACGAGAAACAACGAATGGTAGCGGAGGCCGCTTATTTCCGTTTTGAGAACAGGAATTTTACTGGGGGCGATCCGGTCGAGGATTGGGTCACGGCCGAAGCGGACATCGAAAATTCCCTGAAGGTTTTCTGCAGCGCGAAAACGCAAAGAAAGGCGCTGACCGACTACCAGCGATCAGGGTTTGTCGAGACCGTCGAAAAATGGTTCCTTCGGTTGACATCCTGGGTCAAGTGACGCAAAAAAAGCCTGTATTATCAGTCGGGCAGCAGATGAATCCGGCCAAACGCTCGCGCACTTGCCAACACAGGGGCCTGCCTATTTCGCCGATATTTAAGAAAGGCGCTCAGAGCAACTTGCTTCAGGGAACGGAGAGTCGTGCCGACCGGTTGAATGTGCCCCCGTTTACAGCGATACCACAGGATAGATATGTACGGGAAAACGGCGTGATATTCCCCGCACCGGGCATCGCGGGAAGGGAAAGAAAGGGAAAACATGACGAACGAACTCGCAAGCAAGCAATGCATCCCCTGCAAAGGCAACATTCCCCCGCTTAAGGGAGGGAGCCTGGAAAAATTACACCGTCAGTTGGATGAAGGGTGGACGATCGTCGATGAACACCACCTGGAGAGGGAGTATAAGTTTAAAAATTTTCGCCAGGCCCTCGGCTTTACGAATCGAGTCGGTGAACTCGCCGAAGAGCAGGGACACCACCCGGATATCTACCTGTCGTGGGGCAGGGTCAAACTGATGATCTGGACGCACAAGATTGATGGACTGGCGGAGAGCGACTTTATTTTTGCCGCCAAGGTCGACAGACTGTAACTGTCAGTAAATACCGAGCGGTAATCCAGACAGAACCACATAATACCAATACCTTACCCTTCGCCCCTTCCTCACCATTGCGTTCAATCCAGCCGCCGTTTCATCTTTTTCGGAGATGCCTCCGGCATCCATCCGAATATCATCTGATCTGCGTCATCAATTCTCATTTATTCGACTTGGCGGCAACGCGTAATGATGCTATGCATGCCTTTTGAAACAATTTCAATTACTGAATAAATGGAAACATCACCATGGGCCTGCTCGAATTTGCGATAATCCTCTCCGTGACAATCGCGCTTTACAATCTACAGCAAATCAAGATGATTCTGAAAAACAAGGGGTTCACGGTCGATGCGTTCAAGGGGTGGCTCGAGGACTATCGGCGCTTCAAAGGCTTGATCCGTAATGAACCCGACCCGAAGGTCAAGATTAAATATCAGAAAATCCTCAATGGGCTGCATTTTTCCCTGGCGGGCGGGGCCGCATTTACAATGATAGTTCTCATCAATCGACTGTAAACATCGACCGGCGATGCGGGACGCCCAACCTTTCATTTGCGTGTGTACTTGTAACAGGAGGGGCTGATGAACAATACAACTGTCGGAATCGGCATCGCCTCAGTGTTTCTCGGGGTTTATTCTTTTTACCTGCGCGCTACCTACAATGACAAGTTCTCGAAACTAAAACGCCTGCAAGACCGGTTCGGCACAACAAAAGGCGGCATCATCCATTTTGTCTCCTATTGCATTTTTCCAATCGTGTTCGGCATCGGTATGATTTTTGCCGGTATGAGAGGCCTTTCTCTGTTCTAGCGATGCAGGAAGAGTCTTCGGTACCGTGCTCTGTCGCGCAGACTGACCCGCCGCCGCGCCGCACGGACAGTGGGGTCCCGAACGACACCCGTTCCCCGCCAACACATTTATTGTCAAGAGCGGTCACCCCTCGAGGTCGACGGCTTCCACCAACACTCTTGCCGTCCCGCTTTCATAAAACCCAAGTTTTTTGGCCGCTCCCGCACTCAGATCGATGATCCGTCCGTCGACGAATGGCCCGCGATCGTTGACCCGCAGGATGATCTGTCGATGGTTGTCCAGGTTGGTTACGCGCACGAAGGTCGGAAGTGGCAAGTACTTGTGCGCCGCATTCAGACCGTCGGGATCGAAGGCTTCCCCATTGGCCGTCATGTGCCCTCCCTTTTGCCGGTAAGTTTCGTACCCGTACCAGGAGGCCGTCCCTTCCTGTCGATAGGTTCGAGCTTCTTCAATGCTCATCGGGACGTATCGCTGACCCATGACCACGTAAGGCGATGTCTTGACGCGGCCCTGTTCGATGGCTTCTTTGGGCGACAAACCGTCTATCGACTCGAGACCGGTTTGTGTCAGCGGCCAGGTAAAGGGTGCCTTGACCACGACGAAGGTGTATTTTCCGA
>JBATHN010000513.1:0-2092 GCA_049666885.1 Desulfobacterales bacterium | reverse complement strand
CGAAATGACTTGGCGCTGCGGATGAATCTTTCCTGTCTTCCGGCGTCTGAGGCAATTTGACGGTATTCTTCGAGGGCCCGGGGAATAAGCTGTTCGATAGCCACCGTCTCTTCCGGCAGAAGATTGCCGAGATCGGTACGCCAGAGCATCCGCCGCAGGAGCCTCCTCTCCCGGGCCAGCTCCATAATGCGGCTCTGGTTTTCGTCTCCCTTGCTCTCCAGGCGCAGTCGCATGAGTCTTCTGGATATGACATCCACCTCTGTTTTGAGGGGATCGCCGACAGCCTCGAGCAGCGCCAGGCCCAATGCTCCCTTGTTAGTCGTTTGCGCCCGCAGGTAGGCCGTGACGCCCTGCTCGTGGGCCTCCTCCAACATGGCCTCCGCGTCACGGCTCTGTTTGACCGTATTCTTGAGCCGCTTTTGGATGTCCCGCAGGTCCCTGCTGCGCAACCGGAGGCTCCAGATCATCTCCCGCATGCCGGCAAGGGTTTGGGCGTGACCGGCAGTAGCCAGAAGCAGCACCGAGCGGCCCGGTGGAGTGCGCTTGAGTCTTCGGGCCAGATCGAGCAACGTGCCGATCCCGACGGCTTCATCGGCTCCAGGTGCCATCCCCGGCACCAGTGCGCCCGTGTCGTAAAATGCCTCCACAACCACCAGTTGATCTTTGAGTTGCGGGTCCGCTCCGGGAATAATTCCGTAGACATTCTCGGCCGTGGCCTCTTCCCATTCGATTCTGGAAGTCAAACGGGCCGCCCGGGCAACCAGGCCCTCCGGCGCCGTTTCGAAGTCACCGAAAACCCGGCGGGCCGTATCGAGGTCAATACGCAATCGCGGAAATGAAATGGGCGTCAGCTCCAACGCGTCCTCGTAGCGCATTTTCGATGTCGCGTCGCGGTCGAGATAGATCAAGGCCGAGGCCCCCAGCGAAGCGGCATGGAGCCAGTTCTTTCCCGAATCGATGTCCATCAGAATAATGGACCCTTCCACGATTTTTCCGTTGAAGTGATGCAGCTCGCCGGGTCCGACATAAACCAGCGGGCCTTGCAGGCCTTCGGCCGGTATGGTCTGAGGCGCGACGGCGTTCAACATGACCGGCTGCACGGCGACATCTAATTGGCGATCCGGCAAATACAGGTGGCTTTCTTCGTGGCGGATGACCGGCACAGCGAAGAGCTGAGACCCTATCGATTCCAGGCCCAGCCGGGTGAACCGATCCTTGATGAGAGCGGCAGCGGCGATGCACCCGGGCGTACCGGTGCTGCGGTCGCCGAAAGCGGCAAATTTCTGAATGTCGGACGTGAAGAGATCCGCCGACGGCGGTTCAACGCCGACGGCAGTGGAAGACATGGCGATGAGTGACAGCAGAAAAACCACCAGGCTCAATCGTGAAAATCGGATCATTCTCTGGCTCCGATTGTTCCCAGGGATATGGACAGTTCCTCCCGGTTTTCGATTTTATCGACGCGTCCGTCTCGAATCCAGACCACCTGGTCCGATACATTCAACATCTTAAAATCGTGCGTGGCGGAAATGACCGTTACCACGCGCTCATCACTCAGATTTTTAAGCAGGGCGATGATCTCTTCACCCGTGCTCAAGTCGAGGTTTCCGGTGGGCTCATCGGCCAGGATGATCGCCGGATCGTTGGCCAGGGCCCGGGCGACCGCCACTCGCTGCTGCTGTCCACCGGAAAGCTCCGAGGGTTTGTGCTGAAAACGGTCTCCGAGGCCCACAAGATCCAGAAGGCGAATACCTTTTTTCGCCGCCTCATCGCTGTTCATTCCGGCAAAGGTCATCGGCAGTGTCACGTTCTCCAGGGCCGTCATAACCTGGATCAGATTGAACGTCTGGAAAATGTATCCGATCTTGCGGCACCGCAGCCAAGCCAGCTCGTAAGCGTCCAGTTGGGCAATATCCACCTCGTCGATGAAAACCTTGCCGGACGTCGGCTTGTCCAGTCCGCCGATCATGTTGAAAAGGGTGCTTTTGCCGGACCCGGAGGGGCCCATGATGGAAATGTAATGGCCGGCCTGGATCTCGAGATCGATTCCTTTGAGTGCCTGGACATCGACCTTGCCCAGTTTAAAGGACTT
>JBATHN010000512.1:0-4437 GCA_049666885.1 Desulfobacterales bacterium | reverse complement strand
AGACGCCGTCGATCTTAAACGCCACCTGAAAGGCGTCCACTACCGGGCCGGTGCCGGTGTTGGTGATGGTGGCCGTGAAGGTGATGGTCTGCCCGGCAGCCAGGTTCTCCGGGGGAGTCCAGGTGACGTCCGCTACCACCAGGTCGGCCAGCGGCCCGTCGGTGGTGAAATGCCAGAACGGTCCCGAAGTTTCCGCACCTGTGTTGTCCCGGGCCACGACACGCCAGTAGTAGGTGGTGCCGGTCAAAAGGCCGGACATCTGAACTGAGGTGACATCGGTATCGGTATATACGATGACGAGGTTGTCGGCCGCATCGCCGAAGTAGACATCGTAGGTCACCGTGTCCCACGGGTTGGGATCGCCGCCGAGCCAGTTGACGGTGACGACGCCGCCGATAGCCGGCACGCGCACCTCTCCATTGGCCGGGTTGGGACTCTTGGGTGCAAAGGGCGGCGTATTGGTGGGTGGGGTGGTAACACAATCGCTGGCGGCCGTCAGCCAAGGGGTGAAGTCGACGTTGCCGGATGTGTCATCCCCGTTGAAGTTGGCCCCGTTGGGGTCGTTCCACCAGTTGTTATCGGCCACAACCGTCACCCCACTGGTGCTGTAGACCCCGGCGTTGAGGTTGCGTAAAAAATTGTTGCCGGTGATCGCCGGCCGGGCGTCATTTGTCGTGTAGACACCGTAGTGGTTGTCTTTCAGGTTGTTGCAGTTGATCGCCGCACCGTTGCTGCCGGTACCGTTTACATAGATGCCCGAATGGCTGCTGTTGCGGATGGTGTTGTATTGAAGCGTGGGTTTGGCGTTGTTGAGGTACAAGTTCGCATTGTGCGTATGTCCAGCAAATTCTACGATGCAGTGTTCTATAAGGCCCTCGGAATCCTTTGATGGGTTGCGAAAATAAATGCCCTTCCAATCGCCCGACAGGGCACTGGTCGAATTGGTTGTGAATAAAATGGGGGCCGTCGCTGTCCCCTGCGCACTGAGCGCTCCGTAGTAACCGTATGAACCGCTGTAATCCTTGCCGATGTACAACCCTGTTCCAGGATCAAACCGAACCTCGACACCCGGATCTATCGTCAGCTTCTGAACGTACTCACCATTGCTGCGGCTGGTGTGGTAAACTGTTATGTCGCCAGTGACGATATAGGGAAATGCCTGCAAAGACCAGGTGCCGGTGGTGGTAATGTCCCCACCCCTGACCTTGATACAATCCTGGCCGTTTCCGGAACCCAAGTTCCCATTGACTCTCCTTACATTGTTTGCGGATAAAATGTAGATTGCCACTCCGCCATTATAGGATAAGGTGTTGTCCTTTATAAGAGGGCCTGAATTGCCATCTGCATAAATACCGTTACCGTCGTTTTCGCCTATGAGATTGCATTCTATCGTAGGAGTTGAGGATACAAGAAAAATCCCGGAACCACCGCCGTATCGGATAGTACTATTTTTGATCGTCGGGCTGGAACCGCTGCAATACAGGTTACTTTTGTTCGAATCCGCACTGCCGCCGTATTCGACGACGCAGTTATCAAGAATAGTGAGGTCGTCTTTTGTCGGATTGCTGAAATAAATCCCCTTCCAGTCACCGGAAGAAGGAATGGCCGCATTTGAGGTAAAGACTATGGGAGCAATCTCTGTCCCCTGCGCATCGAGCGCTCCGTAGTAACCGTACGATCCACTGTAATCCTTGCCGATGTATAACCCTGTCCCAGGATTAAACCGAACCTCTACACCCGGCTCTATCGTCAGTTTCCGAAAATACTCGCCACTGGATCGGCTTGTATGATAAACCGTGATGTCGCCGGTGATGATGTACGGACTTCCGGCCAGGGTCCATGTAGCATTGGAGGTGACATCGCCGCTGACGTAGGTCTCGGCGAAGCCGGGGTGCGTCAGGATAAACAGGGAAAAAATTATGGCCGAAAATAGAGGGAGAACAGGAAGAAGCCATCTTTTCGGCTTAAGTTTTGCTGCTTCTATAATGTAGGGCTGCATGAATCCGTTACGGCCTACCCGGTCGCGGTTACCCATCATCTTTCCTCTCTGCTCGCTTGTTAGCTTCTCATTTCCCCATTGACGAGCTTATCTGCTTTTAGAGCCTTTTTGAGTTTTCAACGTTGAAAAATACCGATTTTATCCCCCTCTCCCTGCCCTTTCCCACCGGGGGAGAGGATAAAAAAAGACCGCGAATTTTAAAAAGCCTTAGTCAGTGGTATTTTGGTTCAATGTGTTGCCCATCCTGATTCATTGATCCGCATGTACCACACCCCCCCAAGGTAACAGTCCGCTCTGCTCTCGACTTCCAGGAAAGGGTTGTGTTTTCTAAAAAATGTCGGTAGCCGCTGGTGCCGCCCTTGAGGTAAAATGCATTCGACATCCCTGCCTTCTTCAGGGCCGCATCGAACTTTTCTTTTTGGTTACCGTGATCATTTAACAACACCAAGGTGCGGCATGTAGGACCGTGTTGCCTGGACAGCTTCACAAGGCTTTCGATGCTTTTCACATAAATGGTTCCGGGAATAAGTTTTTCGGCTTCGGGAAGTGGCTTTGGTGAGACATCGAAAACTTTTATATTTCTGTAATCCTTTTCATGAAGAAAAAGGTGCGCAGGGACTTCTTTGTAGATCGCAATCAGCAGCCGATCCCCCTCGAGCAGTCCGCCTTGACCTTGCCATGCCACCAGCCCGCCGCAGAGAATCGACGGCTTGAAACCTCTCTGGTGTAAGCATTTGCTTTCGGTCTCCAGGTCCCGCCATTCGAACCCGGCGCCCACGAGGACAAAAGGCTGGGCCTTGAGATAGGCCTTGGTTTTAACGGCATAGAGCGCGACGTTGATGGCGTCGGGAATCCGGAGGCGTTCGAACTCTTCCGGGCTGCGGATGTCCACCAGGGTAATCCCGCGATTCTGCTTGGTTTTTCTGATAAGCTCGGTTGCAGTGACCGCAAGTGAATAATCCGGTTCGATCAGTGAGCCCTCGCTTTGCTCTTCCGGTATCCGGCGGACTACTGTAACCTCAGCCGCCGTCAAAGAAACAGGTGAGGCCAGCAGTAGGGCAAACATCATGAAAATGAAATATTGGCACAGTTTGTATTTATCCATGACCTATGATTCCGGCTAAATTTGTTTCGGTTCAGGGCTACAGTCGACTTTTTCTTTCCCGTGTACTGTCCCCCTTCCTTTACGGGAGGGGTTAGGGGTGGGATCGGGGAAGGGTGAAGTATTCGATAGGCACTTTTTTCCTATCACCGCCAGGACACCGTCCAGGTTCTCAAACACATCATTGTTCCAGAACCGCATAACGATGAATCCTTTATCAGCAAGCCATCTGTCCCTATCGTTGTCTTTACTTTTCTTGATCGCATGTTGACCGCCGTCGAGCTCGATGACGATGCGTTTTTCAAAACAGACGAAATCGACTATAAATTTACCGATTGGCTGCTGTCTTCTGAATTTGATACCATCCAGCTGTCTGGCCTTCAGACTTCTCCACAGAAGAGCTTCTGCCTGAGTAGAATTTCTTCTGAGTTTTCTTGCATACTTCGTTAAGTTGTTTGCCAATGGTCTGTTTGTCCCCCTCCCCCAAACCCCTCCCCCGAGGGGAGGGGTCTAATTCGTGCTCTTTATCAGTGAGTAAATTTTTATTCGAGGTTGACCGTTTCCTCGACACTCGTGCCGGCCGGGACGGCGACGATTTCACTCCAGACCTGGTCTGCGCCCTCGTTCACACGGAACTTGAAAGCGCGGCTGGGCAGGATGAACTCGGCTCTGCCGTCGGCCTCCGTGGTTTCTACCCGGCCGAGGTAAGCGCCGCTGTCGCTGAAGAGATAGACCTTAGCGCCCTCTATGGTTGCCCCGGCCCGCAGGGCCTGAACGATCGCCTGGCCCTGGGGGATGGTCATGGTGGTGCCGGCCTGCTGGAATACATTCGACCAGAACTGGTTCCCGAGGGTGTCCACCCGCACCTGGTAGTCCTGATTCGGCAGGCTGAAGCGAACCTGTCCGGATCCGTCGGTGACCGCATGTTGGCCTAAGTAGGCGCCGGTTGGAGTGAAAAGGTAGACTTTCAATCCCTCCAACGGTGCGGTACTCAAATAGAGACCTTCAACCGTGATCGTGACATCCTGCTGGCCGAGATTGAGGGTTCCCGCAGAGGTTGTGCCGGTGTTGTATTCTTCGCTCCAGAACTGGTAACCCATATGGTCCACCCGAAACTCAACCACTCCTTCAGCCAGATCAAAGAAAACCTGGCCCAAATCATTTGTGGACCCTTGCAGGCCGAGATAGGTTCCGCTTCTGTTATAGACGTAGCATTTGGCACCTGCGAGCGGTACGTCGGCACTCTTTTCCACGACAAAGGCAAACGAGCCGCCGCCGACGGAAATGACAATGGTGTTGACCGAACCGGTCTCGACAACCTGCAGACCGCTCCAGA
>JBATHN010000511.1:0-7921 GCA_049666885.1 Desulfobacterales bacterium | reverse complement strand
GTACTTTTGTACTTCAAGTGCCCGACAACAATGCAGATGCGGTGCCCTGTGAACGCTTACCATTTTCTGGACTCTTGCACGACTCAAGTCACCTGAAAATCGTTCTCGGACACTCCAAGTTGATCTTGGATCACGAAACAGTCTACCCGATAGATCACCCAGTTCGATAGACTTTGTGATAGTCAATCCGGATATTGGAATCACCACCGCAAAGGCTATCGCCGGACCTTTTAAGTCGGACATGACAATTCCAAGAATTCCCAGGTTGCTGACTGAATCAACATGCTCTGATGAAGCCAGTTTTATTCATGATAACCTCGCCGTTTCCTTTCAGATTATTTTAATAAAAAATACCGCCGACTTCATGCTCCCTTCATGATGGCCTGTTATCTTGGTGTCAAACGGTGCCGGAAAGGCGATGGTCGCCTTTACAAATAGGGCGCCAAGGTCACTTCAAGACAGGAGGTATCATCATGAACAAGAAATGGATCACCTTTATTGGAAGCGGAATCCTGGTCACCGGTCTTGCCGTTGCCGGAGCCAGTTTTGCAAAATCGGACAACAGCGAGATCCGTGACGGATCCATCCGGCTCGAGAAACAGGTCGAAGCGGATTTTCCCGCTTTGGCCAAGCTGACATCTGATCAAGCCGTCGCGAAAGCCTTGGATGCGGTTAAGGGCAAGGTGCTGAAAACGGAGCTTGAAAACGAAAACGGTTTTCTGGTGTACGGCATCGAGGTTGTCACCGCCGACAAAGCCATCGTGGATGTAAAGGTGGATGCCGGCTCCGGAAAAGTCCTGGCCATGGACCGGGACAAAGCGGATGACGAGGAACACGAATCCGGCGAACACGGCCGCGACCAGGACCGTGAAGACTAACCAGCCCAACGTGCCCCGAACGCTGTTTCTTCAAAGCAAAGTATTCGGGACACGTTGACCACCATCGCGGACGCGTGGATCCTGGTTCACGCGCCGTATGGACTTTGTCATGTGAGGTCTTTGCCATGATCAGCATTGAAAACCTTCATTTAGCCATTGAGGGAAAGGAAATCCTCAAGGGCATAGATTTGCACCTGCAACCCGGTGACATCTATGGTCTTCTCGGCCCCAACGGCGCCGGAAAGTCTACCACCATCTTCGCCTTATTGGGTTTGCGTGCGCATGGAAGCGGTCGCATCAGCGTGCTGGGTCGTGACCCCGGGGAACATGCCGCTGCTATTCGCAGTTCTGTCGGGGTTATGCCGGAAAACGCCGGGTTTTACGAGTGGATGACCGCCCCCGCCTACCTGCGATGGTACGGCCGTTTGTATGGAAAAACGCAAACTCAAACGGACCTGGGAATATTGTTGGAAAAAGTCGGCCTCGGCACCGAGGGCAACCGCCTCATCGGAACCTATTCCAGGGGGATGAAACAGCGTCTGGCCGTCGCCAGGGCTCTGATGCCGCACCCCAGCCTGTTGATACTGGACGAGCCCACCAATGGGCTCGATCCCAAGGGCCGGCGCGAAATCCACGATCTGCTGCTCGAATTCGCCGCAGAACGGAACACCGGGGTGCTGTTGTGCACCCATTTGCTGGACGATGTGGACCGCCTGTGTAACCGGATCGGGATCATTGACCTGGGCCACACCCGGCTCGAGGGCCGTCTTGGCGATCTGCTGGCGGAACAGGAGACCGGCAAGCGTTACCGCCTGCGCCTGGAAGCCGAACCGGACACGGCCAACCTTCCAGCCGGGGTTTCCCTGCTGGCTCACGAAGGCGACTGGTGGCGAGTTCAAATCCAGTTCGAAATCCCTGGAGGACCTTCCGCCCTCTGGGGAGAGCTGTGGCGGCGCGGCTGGCGCATGATAGAGATTCGCTCCGAGGTGTCGAACCTGGAGGAACTCTATTTGACCATCACCGCAGCCGGGAAACCCCACTTACAGGAGGCGGCCATATGAACACGCATTGGACAATCGCTTACAAAGAAAGCGCGCAGATGCTGCGCAGCCAGCGCGGCCTGCTGTGGTTACTGACCTTCAGCGGCCTGCTGTCCGCTTTCAGCCTGCTCTTGGTCAGTAATACCGAACTCAGCCTGCTCGACAACGCCCAGGTGGTCTACATGATGTCCGGGACGGTTCTGGCCGCGGGTGCTCTGTTGGCCGCTATCCTGGGAAGCGACGCCTACGCCGGAGAAAAGGAACGCGGTACGCTGGTGCCGCTGCTCTGCGCGCCAATTGATGCAGGTGCGCTGCTGGCCGGCAAGGCCCTGGGCATGCTTACCGCATGGGGGGTCATGTTCGCGGTGGCGACCCCCTACCTGTGGGCCGTCGGCGCAAGCGGCCAGAACCTCGGCGCGGCCGTGTTCTATCTGGCCCTTTTCGGTACCCCGGTGGTGCTCGGTTTCGGCTATCTGGCCATGGCGGTGTCGGCCCGCACAGGCAGCGTTCTGGCTTCCCTTCTGATCACGGTCGCCTTGCTGATGCTGGCCGCCAGTCCATTGCTGATCGGGCCGGGTCTGCGCGGCACCGCCATCGGACGTGCCCTGGACGCGGTCAACCCCTTCGCCGGGGCGCTCAACACCTTCGACAGCGTCATTATCGACAGCGAACCGTTTTCCGCCCAGTTTGCAAGACTTTTATTGGTGGCCGTGTGGTTGGGCCTTTGTCTGCTGGCGGCCCGACGCAGCGCCGCCCATCCCAATTTTCAATAAGGGGAGATGCCATGAAAAAATGGAAAGATATTTTGATTGCAGTGGTCGCAGTAGTTTTGTTGGCAGCGGTCTCGGCAGCGGCCGAGGCTCCCTTGATCCTGGACCTTCGCCCGGATCACAACAACCCCTCTGCCCCTGTCATGGGGGACCACCTGCGATTCTGGAGCACCATCATCAATACGGGCGCAGACCCCATCGAGGGGCTGGTGGCCTGGATCAGCCTGGTGGAAATCGATCCGGGCAATGAACAGCCGGTCGATCTGGAAGACTGGAGCGCCCACAAGGCTGTGACCGGGGCGACCCTGGAGCCGGGGCAGTCCCTGCGGACCGACTGGCCCATGCGGCTGATCAAGGGCGGCGATTACCGGGTGGTGGTCAGCGTCACCGACCGCGGCAGCCATACGGTGTTCACCAGCCCGACCATCCAGTTCCATGTTCTGCAGAAACCGGTGCTTCAGTCCAGACGGGTTTTGCCGGTGGCCGCCGGTGTTCCTATACTGATCATCGGGCTGATGATCTTCAATAAAACCAGGCAACGTCGCCAAAAGGTGCAAGAGTGAATCCCCGTCAATCAAAACTCATAAGAACTGCCGCGGCGTTTATCTGTTTTCTCGGGATCATCGCTGCGGCGCGTTTATGGTACCTGGAAGAGCAGGGGAATTTTCACCCCATCACCCCTGGTGAAGCTTACCGGTCGGCACAACTGGATCAGGACGAACAGGAATATTACATCCTTAAGTTCGGAATACGATCAATCATAAATGTGAGAGGCAAAAAGAATGGTGAGTCATGGTATATGAAAGAGCTTACAACCTGCCAAAATTTGGGCGTTAGGCATTTCGATCTTAAATTCAGCCCTAAAAAAGCCCCCTCGCCACGCCGAATCCTGAAACTATTAAGGCTCTTTAGAATTGCCCCTCGTCCTGTCCTGATTCACTGTCAGGCCGGTGCCGACCGCTCGGGCTTGGCAGCAGCGCTTTGGAAGGTGGTGATCGATGGAACGCCGAAATCAGTAGCCAGAGAACAGCTGTCCATTCGTTACGGCCACATGCCTTTTGGTCCAACCCAGGTGCTGGATGCGTTTTTAGAGAATTGGATTAACAACGGGATATAGATGAGGTGAAACTTTGCGGCAGTCAATGCGGGTACTTTTTCAATGAGGAAAACTCTGGTAAGGTTCTAGAAATAGGGAGGTTCCGACATCTTTCACCAGTTCGTTGTCGGGCTGGCCGGCGCGGCGTCGATCTATCGATGGACCGTATCGTCCAGTCTAAAAGTCATGTCTCAAGGAAAGGGTAACCACTATGCTTTACATAAAAGCATTGCTGGCTTTTATTACCCATCACCCCACTCTGGCTTACGGAGCGATTTTCCTGATCTCCCTTTCCGAATCCCTGGCCATAGTCGGCCTGCTCGTCCCCGGTACGGTTATCATGTTCGGCGTCGGGGCGATTGTGGCCACGGGCAGCCTGGGGCTCAAGCCTGTACTGCTGCTGGCCGCCGCCGGGGCTGTCGCCGGAGACGGGATCAGCTACTGGCTGGGTCACCACTACCAGGACGGGCTGCGGCGGATCTGGCCGTTTTCCCGCTATCCCGGCATGCTGAAAAATGGAGAGGTTTTTTTTAAGCGCCATGGCGGCAAAAGTGTTCTGTTCGGACGTTTTGTCGGCCCGGTACGCCCGGTCATCCCGGTTGTGGCCGGAATGCTGGGCATGGGTCCGCTGCATTTCAGCATCGTTAACGTGCTCTCGGCCATCGGCTGGGCCTTGGTTTATATCCTGCCGGGAGTTTTTTTCGGAACCTCGCTGGCAGTGGCCGGAGCAGTCAGCACGCGCCTGGCCGTGCTCATCGTTCTTATTTTGGCCACATGCTGGGTTTTCGTCTGGCTTGGCCGCAAGCTGGTATTACTGGTGGGCCATCGCGGCCCGATCTGGCTTGCGGCATTTAAAGACTGGCTTGCCGCGGACACGCCTGCCCACTGGGTGATGCTTCCTGTAAAACGTTTTCTCTCTTATTTCTTTCTCCGCCAACAGGGAGAGGAATTGTTTCTTGGATTTCTAGCCCTGACGCTTTTTGTGGCCGGATGGGGATTCTTGGGCGTCATGCAGGATGTCCTGGCCAAGGACCCACTGGTGTTGGCCGATCAGGCCGTCTACCACTTTTTTCAGTCTCTTCGAAACTCCTGGTCCGACCGCATCTTCGTAGCCATAACGGAACTCGGCGATTCTTTTGTCAATATTTGCCTGTTCGGTGCGGTCCTGCTCGTACTTCTCGGCAAACGTTGCTACCGTGCCGCAGGCTATTGGACATTGACCGTATTGGTTGGTTTAGCGGGTGTTCAACTGCTGAAATGGTTGATCCATTCGCCGCGGCCCATGGCCCTTTACCATGGGGCCTCGGCCTATGGATTTCCCAGCGGCCATACCACCATGAGTGTCATCCTTTATGGATTTCTCGCCATCCTGCTTGCCAGGGGCCTTTCGGGCACATTGCGTTGGGGATTATTTGTCAGCGTCTTTCTGATCTCTTTTATTATCGCGATCTCCCGCCTTTACCTTGGCGCCCACTGGCTTTCCGATGTCCTGGGCGGATTTTTCGTAGGCGCAAGCTGGGCTGCGCTGCTTGGAATCGCTTACCTGAAAAACCCCGATATAGGCCTGCCCCGGCGCTTGCTGGGGTTTGCCACCATACTCGTCATAGTGGTTGCCGGCGGTTGGCACGTAAGCCGGCACCACGAAAAGGACCTGGCATTCTACTCTCCCCGATACGATCTACAAACCATGCCGCTCGCGACATGGCTGGCCGATGGCTGGCGCGAGCTTCCCGCCTGGCGGATTGACATGGCGGGAGAACTGGAGCAGCCCCTCACTATCCAGTGGGCCGGAACTGCCGAAGAGCTGGCCCACTATCTTTTGGACAGAGGATGGCAGCGCCCGCAGGCGTTGAACTTGAAGAGTTTCCTTGAAATGCTTTCTCCGGACACCCCGATTGAAAAGCTGCCTGTTTTGCCGCGTCTTCATGATGGGCGGATCGATCGCCTGCGTCTCGTGCGTATGGCCGGCAGCCAGCTGTGGGTTTTGCGCATGTGGCCCACTGATGTGAAGATCCTGGCAAACGAAGCACGCCTTCTCGTAGGAACGATAGAAGTTCAAAATAAACGTCCAATGGCCGGCCTGATCTTCCTGGCAAGAGACACGGGCGAGTATAACAGCTCCTTGGCCGCATTAGAACAAGAGTTCAACGATCGATTCGCTATGAAGCTGGTCGAACGGGAAAACAGCGATTTTCAAGACAGCCGCGACCAAGACCGGGTGCACTGGTCGGGCAGAGTGTTGCTGGTATGGCAAACATAGGCATTAATATAAAGGTTTTGGGCTGTGTCATCGGTCGTCGGCGTATTACAATACAGCCTTCTCCCTCTGGCCTTGCCAAAAACTTTATCTTAAAACCCATGGCAAAGCTGTGTGATTTTATCCCTTCACCCTAACCCTCTCCCCAGGGAGAGGGAATATGTGGTGACCCTGTAGCGAGCTACAGGAAATTATATAGTTTCCGTCCATAAATGGCCCTATTCCGCAACTCCCCGCCTGCATCGGGACAGGTCGGCGTCAATCGGCGGAATCGCTTGTGCGGCATACAGAACCGTCTGCCTCCGCGCAATGCCGCCGATTTCCTTGAACTTGCGAAAAATTGCACATTTCTGGATCGGAAACTTATCTGTGCCCTTTATGGAACCGGGGAAGGACACTATCTATTTAAATTATTTGTTTGGTGATGATGAAATGAGAATACTTGTTGTCGATGACGAGAAGACCTTGTTGGGTCAACTCGAGCGCGCGCTTGAAGGCCAGCGCTACATGGTTGAAACCGCGTTGGATGGTCAAGCGGCTTTGGACAAGCTGTTCGAAACCCCTTATGATCTCATCATTCTGGATATCATGTTGCCAAAACGGGACGGGCTGTCAGTCCTGCGGGAAATTCGGCAGGCAGGCATGACCACGCCGGTTCTCATGCTGACCGCCAGGGGAGAAATCGGCGATAAGATTAAGGGGCTCGACCTGGGCGCAGACGACTATCTGGCCAAACCGTTTTCACTGGACGAGCTGCTGGCACGCATCCGCGCCTTGTTCAGACGGTCCGGGGGACAGGCGGATTCGGTACTGCAGGTCAAGGATCTGCGGCTCGATACCGTCAGTCGTGAAGTGACCAAGGCAGGCAAGTCCGTGGAACTGACGGCCAGGGAATTTTCCATCCTGGAATTTCTCTTCTACAACAAGAACCGGGCCGTGTCGCGTTTCAGCCTGGCCGAGCACGTTTGGGGAGATGCCTTCGATCCTTTCAGCATGTCCAATTTCATGGATGTTCACATCAAAAACCTGCGGCGCAAGATTGGAGACCCTGGCCACGGCACCATCATCCGGACCATTCGTGGTGTCGGGTATATAATCAAGGATGAAGCCGAATGACCGTTCGACAGAAAATTTCCCTCTTGATCACTGCAGCCGGATTTTTGGCCAGTATAATATTCTCCGGCATCATATTGTGGGAGATGATGGAACAACCGTTACGGATTATTGATTCTGAACTGGAATCCACCGCCCAGCGGGCTGTTCGGATGTTATCCGAAACTGATAAAAACAGAACTCCGGATAAGCCTTTGTTTATCGGTGATGAACGCTATTGGCTGAAAATTAACGATCAGGATACCGGCCAGTCGATTTACCGGTCCCGTTTGGCCCAACTGATTGAAATCCCGGATCTGACGCCGGGCTCCAGTGACTCTATCAGCCTTATCATCCCTCGGGAAAAAATCGATTTGGGACAGGATCGGGAAAACGAGGTGACTTTTCGGGTGAAAAAATCCAAAATTTCAGTGGGTGGAAGGACGTTTCTCGTCAGTGTCGGTCGCCCCGTCGAAGAAATCAAAGAAGAACTATGGGATATCGTTATCGGAGTTGCGAGCGGCCTCTTCTTTTCAACGCTTCTGCTGATGGTGATCAGCTATTTTGTAGCCGGTCTCATCCTGAAGCCCGTCAGGATCATAAACGACCAGGCCCGGTAAATTACCGAAAAGCATTTGGAACGGCGCATACCGGTAACCGGCGACCATGATGAATTCACCGCGCTGTCGCGAACCCTCAATCAGGTCTTTGACCGCCTGCAGAAGGCCTTCTTGCGGCAAAAGAGGCTGCTGGCCGATGCGTCCCACGAATTAAAAACGCCCCTGACC
>JBATHN010000510.1:0-4069 GCA_049666885.1 Desulfobacterales bacterium | reverse complement strand
GCAAGGAGGATGACCTCGTCGATCAAGAGGCGGCCCTGGCTCCGCTCGATTTCATCAAGGCTGAGGTTACCGGTTTCCCGAAGGGACACGGTGCCATCGCCACGTCCTGGTCGAATCCCCAATCCGCCTTTGCACTGCAAAAACGCTTCGAAGATGGTTCACGCGGACCGGTCAGGTTTCAACTGGACCTGGAAGAAAAAAAAGAATAACCGCCTCCCAGCCAAGGTTTCTCTCATGGACCGACAATTCCTGGAATTCTGGGGAAATTATCTTCTCTCTGTTGCGAGAGGTCAGAAACAACTCGAAGACGTCTCCCGCTGGATGCGCGGGGGTTTCAGCGGTGTCGAGGAATTGACCGCACTTTTCAAAAAATACTACGGTCTCGAAGAGCAGCGTCAGGAAGGCCCGGAAAGCAGTGCTGCATGGGAAATGGCGGCGGCGGATTTCAAGAAATCCTTCCGTGATTATTTTTGCATAATGGGATGGGTTTCAAAGGATGAATACCAGATCCTAGAGGAAGAAAATCAGGCCCTCAAGCAAAAAATCGATGCGCAGGAAAAGACCATCTCGCGCCTGCGAGACCTCATCAAAAATCCCGGCATCGATCCAAATAAGTCGCTCGACGTCTTGCAAGATCTGATCAACAAGCAGAGCACCGAATTTCAAAAGCTGGTGAAAAAATTTTCGGAACCTGACCAATAAGGGTTCACGAAAAAATAAGTTGGCAATTTTGGACGTTGAGGCGCCCGGCCGGCAAGGCGCGAAAACGCAGGAATATCTGGATATTCCGAGTTTTCGCAGCGCAGCCGACCGGAATGGATCGGCGCCCAAAATATGAAGTTATTTCTGAGTAAGCCCTAAGCCTCGTCACGTATGCGTCAAACGACTGCAGGCTCCCCATTATTTTGTCTTAAAAGCCCAACCAAACTTTCAAGCAACTCGCGGCGCCAATGTTAAAACCAGGACCGGTGGCTCCAGATATCCAGGCACTCAATAGATTTTCAGTGTCCGCAAAGGCGTTCCGGTTATCCGTCATATGATTTACCTCGCCAAGGCGACGTCATGATGTCGTAAAAAAAGAGGTTCTACTGATCGGTTTTGAAAAATGACACCCTCGGGGTCGCAGCCAGAAAAAATAGTTCAAGATTGCGCCGGATTTTGGTTTGGTTTTCGGCCACAGAGAAAAGGTCAGTGGTCAACTGAAGGCACTCGGGTGCGGTCTTTTCAGTAGCGAGCGGCTCAGCGTTCACACAGCTCTACCAGAACCCCGCCGGTCGCTTTGGGGTGTAAAAAGGCGATCTTGGCGCCACCGGCACCCATGCGCGGCTTCTCATCGATCAGCCGGACGCCTTTTTCCTTCAATTCCGCGAGCGCTGCTTCGAGGTCGGCAACCCGAAAAGCGATATGCTGGATGCCCGCTCCCTTTTTCTCCATGTACTTGGCAATCGGACCATCCGGTGCGGTCGACTCGAGCAGTTCGACTTCGCTCTCACCGACCGGAAAAAAGGCGGTGGTCACCTTTTGCTCGGCGACGGTTTCGGTGCCCTCGAATGCCAAGCCGAGAACTTCCGACCAGAAATTTTTCCCTTCATCGATGCTGTTGACGGCAATACCCAGGTGGTCGATCTTTAGAATTTTCATAAAATGCTCCTTTTAGGCGTATCGCGAAGAGGGTGGATCAAATATCTTTCACTTCCGGATCAGCGAAATTTTTTCATCGCTTTTCCAAAGCCGGGGATAGCATTGACGATGGTGTCATCGTCGACACAGTAAGAAAGCCTGAAGTGTCCTGGACCACCGAATCCACTGCCCGGTACCGCCAGGATCAATTCCTCCTGCAATGCTTTGACAAAGACCACATCATCCGGGATCGGGGTTTGAGGGAAAAGGTAAAAGGCCCCCGGCGGCCGCACAAAGGTATAGCCGCAGTCTGCCAAACCATCACAGAGAAGAGAGCGTTTACGTGCGTAAGCCGAAATGTCGACAGTGGCCCCCTGTACAAGAGCCACCGCCCGCTGCATCAGCGCCGGGGCATTGACAAAACCCAGAATGCGGTTGGTCAGTGCCATACCGCCGATCAAGTCCTGCCGATAGGACGCCTGCGGGTGCACGGCGGCATACCCGATCCGCTCCCCGGGAATCGACAAGTCTTTGGAGTAGGAAGTGGCCAGGATGCTCTCGCGGTAACAGGCAAAGATGCTCGGCACCCGAACTCCGTCATAAACAACCTTGCGATAGGGTTCGTCGGAAATCAGGTAGATGGTGCGGCCGAACACCTGGCACTTTTGCGTCATAAGTCGTCCGAGAGCCAGCAAGCTTTCTTCCGAATAGATCTGGCCGGTGGGATTGTTCGGAGAATTGATCAGGACTGCCTTGGTTCTCTCCGTGACGGCAGCCGACAAGGCGTCGATGTCGAGCGTAAAATCCGGTCGGGTCGGTACGGTTTTTAAGGTTCCGCCGTGATTGGCGGCATAGAACTTGTATTCGACAAAGTACGGGGCAGGGGTGATCACCTCGTCACCCGCATCGAGAATCGCTTTCAAGATCATATTGAGCGCCCCGGCGGCGCCGCAGGTCATGATGACCTCGTTTTCGGTGAAATCCACCCCGTGCTCACGCGACAGGTAGTCGGCGACCGCTCGCCTGACGTGGGGATAACCGGTATTCGGCATGTAACCGTGCCCCATGGGTCCCGTTTCCGCTATCACGGTCTCAAGGGCTTTATTGAAAACATCGGGCGGGTCCAGGTTCGGATTGCCGAGACTGAAGTCATAGACATTTTCGGGCCCGTGTTGGGCTTTTAGTTTGGCACCTTCCTCGAACATCTTCCGGATCCACGAAGACCCGGCCATCATGGTCTTAATTTCCTCTGCAATGGTCATTGTCAGTCCCTGTCGTTTTGAGAATATGCCGCAACATTGGAAGTGATCGTGAAAAGGTGTCGCCACCAGCTCGATGCAGACTCGCCGTTTCAGGGAGTCTCGCTTTGAAAACTTTCCGGGGATAGGTCGGAAATGCGTTGCATCGGATGGTTTAGGGCTCGCGAAAAAATAAGTTGATGATTTTGGGCGTTGAGGCGCCCGACCGGCAAGGCGTAAAATCGCAGGAATATCTGGATATTCCGAGATTTTGCAACGTAGCCGGACGGGATGCATCGGCGTCCAAAATGGTAAGTCATGTTTGAGCGAGCCCTTCGTCCATCGATACGACGGACGTCATCAAACGGATACAACCGATTTGACCTCAGGAATTTCCTGTTTCAATAATCTCTCAATACCGTTTTTGATCGTCATCTGGGACATGGGGCAGCCGGCGCAGGCGCCTTGCAGGCGGACCTTTACAATGCCGTCCTCGACATCGATCAGCTCCACGTTGCCGCCGTCTCTCTGGAGCATCGGTCGGATCTTTTTCAGTGCCGCTTCAACTTTTTCTTTCATTTTATCCTCCTTGTATTTGGCTGCCCTATGGGACCACCAAATCGAATATGTCTTGCTCAAAGTCTTATCGTAATAGATCCATAAAATAAATACAAAATTTCAATTTGCCAACTGGCAAGGTCCGCATGCCCGACAAACTTCAGCGGCGCAATCCGCCTCCTCGCAATTGCCGGGTTGCTGCAGCTATAATTTTCGACCGGCCCGCCGGCGATAAAACTCCTTTCGAAAATCCGTAAAGCGCTGTTCGGCGATTGCGCCCCGCATGTCCTCCGCCAGACGGAGAAAATAATGAATATTGTGTATCGTGTTCAAGCGATAGGCCAGAAGTTCCCGGGACATATACAGATGACGCAGGTAGGCGCGCGAGTAATGGCGACAGGTGTAGCAGGTGCAGGATGGGTCGGGAGGTTCCGTATCGGTTCGGTAGCGGGCATTTGTGATGTTCAGGGTCCCATCGCCCGTGAACATCTGGCCGTTGCGCGCATTGCGGGTCGGCATTACGCAATCGAACATGTCGGCCCCCAATGCCACCAACTCCACCAGGTCTTCCGGCGTGCCGACCCCCATAACGTATTTCGGATGAGATGCCGGCAGCAGGGGCAGCGTCTGATCGGCTATTTCCAGCATCTGGG
>JBATHN010000509.1:0-7090 GCA_049666885.1 Desulfobacterales bacterium | reverse complement strand
GTCCGACCGCCTGCCCCAATATCTTGTATTGCCCTCAAAATCTGATATGCCATGATCATCTGAGCGATCGCTGTTGATGTGTGCCCCATCGGATCGCTGGCAATTAACAGAATTACGGATTAAAAATTGGTTGTCGAATACTAGCCCTATTGTTGAAACATGCCGCATTTGCGGATAATGCAAAAATGGTTGATCGTAAGCCGTAAGGATGTCGAGACGACAATGAAGAATCAGGCAGATGAGACCTTTGGCAAGGGAATACTCTTGGAAAAGGAGGCACAATTCGAAAAGGCCAAAGCCATTTATGAAGATCTCTTTCGTCATGTCACCGACAAAACATTTCTGAGAAAAATTAGATGGCGGATGGAGGACATCGACGACCTGATCGCAGAGAAGGCTGTTTACCATCGCATTGACGAAAACGCAAAACGGGTGCTTACGGAAATCGGTATCAATATCAGCGAGAACCAACTCCTTATGGATCTTCTTATGGAAGCCGACGCCGTGGATTTCGACAATGAAACGGCGCTTTTCATTCCCTTGAAGCGGGATTATATCGACCACTGCCTGGAGCAGGTGCCCCGTAAAATGCCTGGGGACCCGGGAATGAACACTTTTGGCACCGGTGCAACATCACCCTTTTTAAAGCGGTCCGGCGACGAAGAACTGCGCCCGGCTAACCGCGAGGAATACAAAAAAATCATCCGCACGGTGGGCGAACATATTGATGTTGTACGTATTTTCAGTTTGCCGGTGGCCTGCGACAAGAGCATTTCCCTCTTCGAGGTCGCCCAGCTGATGGAGAAAAACTATCAAGGACTCAAGATGATCACCACCAACACGATGAGTGATGGAGAAGTATCATTTTTGAGAGAAAAGGAGCATTGGGTCGACGGAACAAGCCTGATTACTTCCTTGACGCCGATGAACAATATGGTTGATCCTTTTTTGCGCAGTGCCCGCACAGGCAACAACCTTTTATTGATAGACCAGAGCATTGCCGGAATCTCTGGCCCCGGTAGCCCGGAGTCTTTCCTGACGCAGAACCATGCCCAGGTGATTTTCATGATGGTTATCGCTCAGACCGTCAACCCGGGTACATCGTGCATACATTGTGGCATACCCAGTGTTATCGAGGCAGGCGGCAATCTTTCTTACAGTTCTCCCCACCAAACGTTCATAAATGCTGCCTTGGCGCGGGTCAATACCTGGATTACAGGTTTCCCCTCCGCCCAGACCGGAGGCAGTACCAGTCTTTCCGATGTGACTCCCCAGGCACTGACCGATTCAGAATTGAGCCGCAACGCGCTGCGCAAGTATGGGGTGCATATTGTACGACACGCCATGGGTGCTTTAGGCAGCCTCAACTTTTTCAGCCTGGAAAAATTTTTAGAAGACTGCGAGCGTGAAAGACGTTCCAAAACGGTGTTCGATGCAATTCCTAAGGATAAAGGTGTGATACCCCTGTATTTTCCTAGCGACTTTCAGGCTCTTGCAGGCATACGCGAAATTGCCGAAAAGGGTAACCCAAAGGATGCCGATCACACTTTGAAGAATGTGGATTCGTTCAACCAGTGGGAGAATACCATCCGCCAAGCTGCCAAAAAGAAACTCTATTACCCGCAGCTCAACGATACTGTCATCGATTCAATCAAATCCGATGCGTAATTTTATCATCTCATTCATAAGTTTTGATCACCTATGGTGGCAAATCCGCTGTTATCTACATCCCTTTTTTAGGGTTTCTTATCCGCCATAAATTGTCATGCTCAATATTTAAACGTTTGACCTGCACCCCCTGCTCTGCTATCGTTTTTTTTCAACCCTACCCGGAGATTTATTATGGCCAAGAGCCTCGATCCTGCAGAACTTGTATCCTTTAAGGAACTCCTGATGGTCAATTCCATTCAAATCAACGCACTATGCCATCTGTTGATCGAAAAGGAGGTAATATCTCAATGTGAGTTTTTTAAAACTGGCACGCCTACACTTGATTCCGAACAACCCGGACATCCAATTTCTGAGAATACGCATGACATTACAACAAAAAGATTTAGATGATTTAAAGAAAGCAAAGGCGCTTCTTGAAAACCCAAGCCTTGCAGCAAAAATTACCAATTATCTTGGTACACCCATCGAAAAAGGTTTCGCTTTATTACCTGAAAATTGGAACCTAAAGGTCGGTGAATTGACTCGAACAGCATTATCCAAAGCTGTCCAGACTGCAGTAATTACCATGAAAGATTCGCCAGGGAAAGAAGCTTCCAATGTCTGGCATAAATTCGCTGTGGCAACAACTGGTGGTGTAGGAGGATTATTTGGTTTACCCGCTTTGGCAATTGAGCTCCCAATATCAACAACAATCATGTTGCGCTCTATCGCTGATATTGCCAGAAGTGAAGATGAAGATATTCATAATATCGAGTCCAAAATAGCATGCATCGAAGTGTTTGCCTTAGGTGGCCCGAGCATAAACGATGACTCTTATGAATCTGGATATTTTGCAGTTCGTGCAGCCTTGGCACATTCAGTTTCTATGGCTGCAGAATATATTACAAAAAGAGGCCTGTATGAAAAAAGCGCTCCTGCCCTTGTTCGGTTGATAACTCAAATAGCACAGCGTTTTAGTATTCAGGTATCGGAGAAAGCTGCAGCACAAGCAGTTCCTGCAATTGGAGCAGCCGGAGGAGCTATTATTAATACATTATTTATTGATCATTTTCAGGATATGGCGCGTGGCCATTTTATCGTACGGCGTCTTGAAAGAAAGTACGGTGAAGAAATCGTTAAAGAAACATACAATTCAGTTTAAATGGGTTAATATATATTGTTATTTTGAGAAGGATAGTAAATGGCGACTGGAAAATCTTTAAAGCTTTGGATAGTCAACGTAATATCTTTTATCCTCTTTTTTATATTGTGTGGTACTGGCTTGTTAAATTGGCTTATATTGCCGAGAGGATATGAAGCTCCAGGCAGTTTTTTAGTTTCTTTAAGACACTTTCTTATTGCTTTTCATGAATGGACTTCACTGATATTCATGATTGTGATAGCAGTACATATTATTTTGCACCGGACTTATGTAAAAACCAATTTGCTGAAATATGGCATCATGAAATAATAAACATCCTTAAAGAGCTGCGGGTATTCGGTCGGAGAATCATGCTGAAAAACATGATAATTGGGTGGGGATTGTCTCAATGAATCTGTAGTGCTGCATGATCTGTATTTTGCCTGTATAATTTCTAAAATGACAAAATATGCAGAAATCAATAATTGCTGTTTAGCCTTCCAAAAATAACTGGACAGATATGGATATTGTTTTGCAGGCTTGGGGTGGTGGATTCTACCTTTTAAATGCGAATATTTTCCGATTCTGATGGATGTTCACATTATGGATTTATTTTTACGACGACCGAGGTTATGTCGTCTTCGATCCTCGCGCGGCCGATAAAATCGTCCAGAGTTGTGAAAATCGCCTCGAGAATTCGTTCGGCGCTCGATGAAGAATTCTTCCGGATTGTGTCGCGGATCGGCTCCTTGCCCAGCATTTCGCCGCTCCGATTTCGAACCTCCCAGACACCGTCGGTCCCCAGGAAAATGATTCGGCCACCGGGAAAACCTTCTTTTTCATGAGCATTAAAGTTCCAATTGCCGTCGACGCCGAGTGCGATCCCCGGTCCCCCGAGCTCATCAAACGAATCCGAGTCGAGGTTATACAGTATCGCCGGGTCGTGTCCGGCCCGAACCCAATCGATGTGTTTGGACTCGATGTCGAGTGTCATGAAAAACATCGTCATAAACTGTCCCGAGTCCTCGATATCGGTAACCAGCTGATGGTTGACGTCGGAAATGATGTCAGCCGTACTGCCCGGTAGAAACGCTCTTTGCCGCAGTGATCCGCGAACAGAAGACATGAGTAAAGCCGAAGAAATGCCATGCCCCGATACATCACCGATGACAATGCCGATTTTTTTATCCCCGCCTCTGCCGATCGGCATGAAATCGTAATAATCGCCGCCCGTTTCATCGCAGTACACGCTTTTGCCGGCGATGTCGACGCCATCGATCTGCAAAGTGCCCCGGGGAAGAAGATTCTGTTGAATCTCCCTGGCCAAATCGAGAGCCTGTTGTATTTTCTCCCGTTCGATCAACCCCTTGATCATTTCGTTGATGGCATCGCCCGTATACCCGATTTCGTCATTGGACATCACTTGCACCCGTTTGTCGAAGTTGCCGTTTCTGATTTCACGCAGCGTGCGGATGATTCCCTGGAAGGGAATGCTCAGGTTGCGGCTCACCAGGACAGTCAAATAAATGCCGACGCCGATAAAAAGCAGTGCATTGACGAGGATCGCCGATCGCAGCATTTCAAGGGCAAGTGCCGGTTCATGGTGACCCCCCGAGATGATGTGCAGAATCATGATCACGCTGAAAAGCGGGATCAGGTTACAGGCAAAGAGCAGCGCCACCAGACGGGTGCGGATTCGGGTCCGCAGCGTTTTTGGAATGGCGGAAAGGCCGCCCTCAGGGAAAAAATGCGGCACCAGTCGCTTTTGCAGCAGATGTTCGAGTACAAAGAAGGCGATGGTGGCGGTAACGAGACCGGTACTCAGGCAATAATACAGGGAACTTTGAATCAGTTGGGCACCGGAATCATAGGCCCAGTGCAGGAATGGATATACGATGGCCGCCAGGAGCCACATGCTCAAATCGAGCGCAATCAACACAAACGGCTCATTCAACAGTCGCCGGCGGGCATCGAATCTGAGATCTTCGGGAATAGATTCCCCCCTGAAGGACCTGTTCAAGTACCTGCGGAAGGGGCGCTCATATAACACGGTCATCACGCCGATAAAGCTAAATGCGAAAGGATCGAAAAGACTGTCGACCCAAAAGGCGAACGCGTTTTCCCAGATTTTCGCCCGAACCTCCACATCGGCCGTAAACGTCAACAACCTGTTTACCCAAAAGACACCGATGAAATTGGCGATCGCATTGGCAACCAGCAGTTGGTTTTTGAGATAGAAAAGTTTTATTTTTTTCATAAATTCCATCCTCTCCGAACGTGGAAATTAGTATCGATGAAGAGCGGTGGAGATTGTATTGTCATTATGCGGTTAAAGATCTTCCGAGGTTTAATTCCTCTGATAATCACATGGTGCAAGACGACCGGCGACCCTATCCTCGCTTTGCGTGGCATGTCCTGTCAAGTACCATTGCCTGCTCGGGCCGGACCACGACAAGTCCTTATATTGTCGTCAAAGACGGGCTTTCGACCGCAAGCGGTAAAACGGTTGCCACCTGAACCGGCAGTGACTGAATTTGGGGTGCGACCCTGTACCCCCTGTCTCGCAGCCTCGTTTAGCGACACCCGTCGAACAAGAGAGACTTCCGGATCCAGCATGACCATTTCAGACCGATGCCATCCGAGGGAGAAACGAAATGTTGAAAATTGTGGAAGTCGGACCGCGGGATGGACTGCAAAATGAAACCGCCGTCATTCCCCCGGATTTAAAAGTCGCATTCGTGAACGCCCTCTCCCTCTCGGGAGTCTGCGAAATCGAGACCAGCGCTTTTGTTTCGCCCCGTTGGGTGCCTCAGCTCGCGGATGCGGAGGAAGTGTTCCGCAAAATTTCCCGCAGGGTTGGGGTGATCTATTCAGCGCTCGTGCCGAACGAACAAGGCCTTGACCGTGCCGTCGCCGCCCGCGTCGACAAGGTTGCCGTTTTCACGGCGGCCAGCGAGACGTTCAACCGTAAGAACATCAACACATCGACCGCAGGATCCATCCGGCGCTTCCGGCCGGTGGTAAAGGGCGCAAAAGGTGCGGGTCTCACTGTGCGGGGATATGTCTCGACGGCATTCTGGTGCGCCTTTGAAGGCCGGATTCCGCCGGCGGCCGTCATCAGCTTGGTGGAAAAACTCTTCGACATCGGAGTCGATGAGGTGTCGGTCTCCGACACGGTCGGAAAAGCGACCCCGGAGGAAGTCGGAAGACTCCTCGATCGCCTTTTAACGCGGATTCCAGCCGATCGGATTGCCATGCATTTTCACGACACGTACGGCAGGGGCGTGGAAAATGTGCTGACGTCGTGGCCTTATGGCATTCGGATTTTCGATGCCAGCGTGGGGGGTCTCGGGGGCTGCCCTTACGCACCGGGAGCGACGGGCAACGTGGCTACCGAGGCTGTGGTCAAAGCGCTTGAAAGCAAGGGAGTAGCGGTGGGGGTCGACCTCGAAAAACTATCGCATGCCCGGCACCTCCTGGACCCTTTTCTGGTAGAGGAGCGGCGCACACTGCCCGACGACGGTTCGCCCGCCTGCGCTGCGTGCGAATATTCGACAGGCGATGTTTGCTGCCGGCGGAGATAGGTTTACGAATTGTTTACAGAAGACCATGGATAGTATTCAGGAAATGGAAAGAGGGGGGACGTTCGTGCAGAAAATTCACAACTTACCAATTAGATCGTCAACGTCAGGCTTTTTACCGGATGCGATAATACGGGTCACACAGGAGTTGGTCACATCTGGGTTCTTGATTGTCACAAAAATGCCACATGTAAAGCACTTTCTGCACGAATGTCCCCATACTCATGGGGAGAATTCCGTTTGAATAACAATATGATGGCGTGGTCCGACCCGGGGGAGACCCCTTAGACCCCTTGACATATTTACCACTTACAAATAAGTTGTTGCTGTTTAGCAAGCATACCAAGTGGTTGGAGCCGCCAACCGTCAAGTATTCAGCTCTACACTGACGTGATCATCTATGAATGACACAAGGATTAAACTGCCCAACGGCCGAATCGCCGAATTCTGCAAACGGCATCGGATCCGAAAATTATCGCTTTTCGGCTCTGTGCTCCGGGGTGACTTCGGACCGGAAAGCGACGTCGATGTGCTGGTGGAGTTTGAGCCTGGAACTCGAATGGGTCTTATTACGTTTTCAGGATTGGAATTGGAACTCGGAGAGATCATTGGCCGAAAAGTAGATCTCAACACGCCTGGATTTCTCAGCAAGTACTATCGCGATCGAATTATCAACGAAGCCGTGGTGCAATATGACGCGGCATGACGACATAATCAG
>JBATHN010000508.1:0-2595 GCA_049666885.1 Desulfobacterales bacterium | reverse complement strand
GATCAAGGCCATTCAAGAGTTGGAAAAGGAAACCGGCACGATTATCATGGCCTATCCGACACCGCCGGCACCGGCCAGT
Organism: Desulfobacterales bacterium; assembly: GCA_049666885.1. Lineage (GTDB taxonomy): Bacteria > Desulfobacterota > Desulfobacteria > Desulfobacterales > SG8-13 > JARFQH01. Next base: position 2,516 of record JBATHN010000508.1, on the reverse strand, counting down.
TTGGACAAAACGGCAAAGCAAAAAATCGAATCGCTGGAGAAAAAACTGTGCGTTAGATTGGTTGCTTACGAAGGACACTCTTAAATAATGTCGGAAATGACTAATTTTTCTTAGCGTTTCATTAACTCCTCGCTACCTTTTGCGGGGAGTCTTTTTTTATTAAAAAATAAATATTTTATAATTATACTGATTAGTTAGTGTCCATAAACGGTATCATAAAGGGCGCTGATAAGTTTCCGACCCAGAAATCCCATTTTCTGCAAGTTCAAGGAAATCGGCGGCGTTGCCCGGAGGCAGACGGTTCTGTATGCCGCACAAGCGATTCCGTAGACCTGTCACGTCTTTAGCGTGATTGACGCCGAAATTGCGGAATAGGGCCATTTATGGACGGAAAATAGTTAACCTCTGGGATGTTAAAGGGTAAAAAAAGACATATTTGCACCTATTATGGAAATACAGGTATCCAGGGCCGGACGTTTGCCAATACGGATGGTGTTTAAAAGAAAACTTCGGTGTATAAGTGTGAACCGGGGTATCGGTCGTCTACCAGGTGGGTGACATCCTTGATCATTTTTTGCCATCCGCAAAGATAAAAATCATATCGTTCCGGTTTCAGGTGCTGCTCGAGCAAATCAATAATTTTGCCGTGAAACTGATCGCTCGACACATGGTCCTGATCGGAAATAACCCAACTAATTGGTAAATATTGATGGGCAGACTGTCGCAAAAGATCCTGGTAATAAAGTTCCCCTGCATGGCGGGCACCGTGCAGGAGTGTAAATCCCTTAAGGCCTGAACGTGCCATTGATACAAATGGTGCGATGCCGGTGTCCGTTGCAATAAAGACGGGAGGTCGAGGCGATTGAGAAAACGTAAAATACCCATGGGGACCGCTAAGTTCAAGCTTAAACCCGATTTCAGCTGAGGCCAATAACGAGGAGAAATATCCCTTTTCAATGAAGTTGACGCAAAGCAACACCGTCGGATCATCCGGTGCCGACGCTATTGAATAATATCTTTTTTCACTTTGGTAAATGAGTTGAATGGTATGTCCGGCTGTAAAGTGGAAGTTTTCGGGTCGGCTAAGTTCAATTTCAAATGCGCTTTCCGACAACCACCGGCGGCCAACAAGCTTAGTTGTTTTTTTTACCAGCGTATGACGCGTATTCATTTGTTGGCGGCTTTGCACAGCGTTTTCCCCTTTCAGAACATAGCTATTGCCCATCCGCGTTTTAATGAAGGGCACTGATAAGTTTCCGATCCAGAAATCTCATTTTCTGCAAGTTCAAGGAAATCGGCGGCATTGCGCGGAGCCGCACCCGTGTTCGCCGCACAAGCTATTACGTAGACCTATCACGTCTTTAGCGTGATTGACGCCGAAATTGCTGAAAAGGGCCACTTATGGACGGAAACTAGCTATCGAACATATATTTTATATAGTATCGTGATTGTCAGGCGTCAATCGTCCAAAGGACGATTTACAGGCAACTTCCATATGGTTTATTATCCCTCCTTCAAATTTCAATTTCAATCGAAAGCCTCAAAACGGTAAATAGACCGGATAAGGACATGCACCATGGGGAAAAACCTCGATCAACTGGTTGAGAGGGCGATTAGACTTGGGGCCTCGGAGGCCAAACTGATTGCGACAGTCGACATTGTATTTGACTCACGCTCCTATTTGAAATGTCGTTTTGGATGCAACCGGTGGGGTAAATATTGGACCTGTCCGCCGCATCTCGATATTTCACCTGAGAAATTCAAGGATGCCTTCGATCAATACAAGACGGCTATCATTGTCAAGACAACCGACCCCAAGACAGGTCAGGAAGTCACCGTGGCGTTGGAGAAGGAGGCCATGATGACCGCAGGATGCATGTTTGCCTTTGCGATGGTCCTCTGCGTCCAATGCGAGGAGTGCGCCTGCCCTGATCCCTGCCTTTATCCTCATCTGGCGCGTCCCTCCATGGATGCTTACGGCATCGATATCGGTAAAACCGTCGAACCATTAGGGTTTAAGGTTGAATTCGACCGGGACGGGAAATTGCTTCCCTCTTGGTACAGTATGGTGCTTCTCGATTGAGCCGGAGGGATGCCGTGTCTGTCGGTGTTATTTGTTGTCGCGTACTTGAAAAGGAAATCAGAGCGGTCATCCGCGGGGTGCCTGAAGTCACGCACCTCGAAGTCATGGAGTGGGGCCTTCACATTCAGCCCGACCGGCTGCTCAACACTGTGAACCAACGCATTCGATTGCTCGAAGGACGTGTCGACGCCGTGATGCTTGGCTACGGACGGTGCCAGGCGCTCGACAAGCTGCCATCGGACTTTGCGGTCCCGGTCCTGCATCCCGAGGGAGAAGACTGCATTGGTTTCCTTCTGGGGCAGCACCGGTACGAGGAGGAGCTGAAACGGGAAGCCGGAACCTGGTTCCTGACACCCGGCTGGACCGAACTCGGGATGGAGTTCATCTTTCAGCAACTCCAACTCGAGAACCTGGCCGAAAAAGGTCTGGACCC
>JBATHN010000507.1:0-3158 GCA_049666885.1 Desulfobacterales bacterium | reverse complement strand
TTATCTCTTCTTTTATATCATCATACATCGTCGTGTATTCCGTATTTTTCATCACTTTCCCTGAATCGCTGCTTTATTTTCATCAACAACCGTCAAGTTGTCGGCGGATAGGACAAATGGTGGATTGGATGTTGAATGCATCACTCCATTATTCCACCATCCGGAGACTTCAGTCTCATTCAGGCCTATATTTTGCTTTAAGGTCTGTGAGCGTTTTGTTTGCCGAGGCCCATTCCTCTTTGTCAACGGCATCTGTAAGGGCGAGCAGTTCGGTAATCGCGACCGCCTCTGTCAACGTATTCGTGTGCCATCGGAATATATCGGCTTCAAACAATGCGAGAGCGGCGAGCGCGTTAACCCTATCCTTTGCTTCGATCGCCGACTTTACCATTTCGTAATGTTGCAGTTGGATCTCGTCTGGCGTGCCAGGGCCTGGCCCGGGTGGAGTTGAGGCACAGCCACCCAACGCCAGGATAAAAAGCACGGTGCTGAGAAAGATGACGACAATGCAAAGTACCGACTGTGCGTTAACGGTTCTTGTGCCCATAATGCCTCCTATTCATTTGCTTTTCTTTATCACGAACGGATCGACCCGATCCGTCCACTATCGAACCAAATGGTTTCAAGGTTGTCTTCTCTACAGCAGGGATTCAACAGACAGCAGTCGGATCACCCAAACTCCGAGCTTTTTCCAGAAACCGGCGTACGGATCAGAATCGTAAACGAATTTCTCTTCGTCTTTTTTAATGTGCCAGCGAATGGATTCGGTGCCGTTATTCTACTCTCTGAAGTAGATGCGCTGCACGGCCGCTATGACGATGGCGGTTGTCCAGCCGAACATGATAATTCCATTGGCAGCTTCGAAAGAGGCCAAAAGCCGCCAGCGTTCATCGAGAAGGACGTCGCCGTATCCCAGTGTGGTAAAGGTGACCATGGAAAAGTAAACAGCCTGCTCCAGACCCTCGCTCGCACTCAACGCCAGATAGGTGCAGGCCCAAATCAACACCTCCGCCAGCGAGACAAAAAACATCATGAGGACGATCACGCTGACCAGATGGATGTTGGTTTTCCTCAGCCATCGCGATTTTTGCGCCCCCTCTTGCCTTTTGATCAGTTGCAAGGCCATCATCATCCCGATTGTGTGGATTGCAGTGGTCATCACCATTAAGAGAGCACCGATAGCAATCTTCAGAAGCACTATGTCCATCCTTGCTGGGTAAAACGGGCTACGGCGGTGTGTTGTGAATCTTGGCGATGCTGCCCACCACTGTCACCGAAGAGATCTTGAGCAGTTTGACCACTACACCCTAATATTTGCATTGATCCACCGTCCTGATTTTTGGGATCAATCGGGTTTAAATGTCCTATTCCAGTACTTGGTGCGTTCGAGCATTTCGTCTTTGACCGCGTCGGGGATCAGATCGAGGGGATTCTGGCTCTGCCTCACCTCCCAGCCGCCGCCGAGCGACCGGTAGACGTCGACCAGGTTGGTGGTAACCGTCCCCTGTATCGCAGCCAGCTGGTCCTGCTGACTAACGAGCGCCTGCAGGGTGAGGATGACAGTGTTATAGCCCACCTCCCCTCCCTGGTACTGCAGAGTCGAAATGTCGGCCGCGCGCTGGGCGGCATCCGCCGCCGACTGCAAGGCCGCGAGCTGCTGCTGACTCTTGAAGAAGGCCACGATGGCGTTCTCGACCTCGCCTTGTGCCTGCAGCACTGTCTGGCGGTAGTCCTCCAGCAGTTGCTGGAACGCGGCGTCCTGCAACCGGATGTTGTTCCTCAGACGGCCGTATTGGAAGATGTTCCACTGAAAGGCGCCAAACAGATTGTAGCCTAATGTTTGGGCGCTGAACAGATCACTGAAGCTCAGGCCGGTGTTGGTCGAGACGCTGGTGCCGATGGTACCCCCCAGTCCGAACGCCGGATAGAGTTCACTGACCGCAACACCGATCTGGGCGCTCTGGGCCGCCATCTGCCTCTCGGCGGCACGAATGTCCGGTCGGCGGCGGATCAGGTCTTGCGGCATTCCCACGGCGATCTCGGGCGCAACGGTCGGCACCGGCTGCGGTTTACCGAGCAGTTGGGACATGTCGAACGGCGGCTGGCCGAGCAGAATCGCCAGCGAGTTCTTGAACTGCTGCAGCGACAACTCCAGCGATACCACCGAGGCCTGGGTGTTGTAGAACAGGGTCTTGGCCTGGTCGACGTCCAGGGAATCGACCTCGCCGCTTTCGTACTTCGCGGTGGTGATCCGCACGCTCTCCTGCTGCAGTGCCAGGTTTCGTCTCGCCGCCGCCAGGCGCTGCTGGGTGGTGCGGATGATAAGGTAAGTCTGCGCAACCTGGGCGACCAGGGACACCAGGACGCCGTCGTAGCCGGCGACACTGGCATCGAGCGTGGCCGACGCCGATTCGATCTGGCGCTTGAAAGCACCCCAGACGTCGGCCTCCCAGGCCAGGTTGAAGCCAAGATCGTAGATCTCATAGGCCGGTGAGCTGACGACGCCCGCGATCCCGGCCTGGCCATTGAGCTGCTGCAGTTGCGGGTACTGGTTGCCGATCGCAATCAAAAGCTGCTGCCGTGCCTGGAGCACCCGCAGCCCGGCTGAACGCAGGGAGAGGTTCTGTGCCAGGGCCATCTCCACAAGCTGGTCGAGGATCGGATCGTTAAAAGCCGTCTTCCACCACTCGGGGGCTGCCAGCGCGGTAGTGTCAAGAAGCGGGTCCCCGTAAGCCAGATATTCCGGCATAACCGGCGCCTTCGGTACCTGGTAGTCGGGACCCACCGTCATGCAGCCGGAGGCAATCACAGCCGACAGCACGCAAAGGCCGAGGATCTTCACTAAGCGTTTCATCTTCACCTTTTCTATTGGAGTGCCTTGGGTGCGGCGGGCACCGGATTGTTGCGCCCAGTGTCCGCACTGCCGGCCATCACCAGGACCGAACAGGTCGTGCCCACCCGCAGCTGGATGCTTTCGGGCACATCGGTGAGGTGCACCCGCACCGGCACCCGTTGGGCCAGCCGGATCCACTCGAAGGTGGGGCTGATAGAGGGCAGTAGTTCGAAACCCGTGCTGCCGTCCTGCTGGGATATACCCCAGCCTATGCTGTCGACACGGGCCTCGATGGGGCTGTCAGGGTAGGTCATAAGGGTGACGA
>JBATHN010000506.1:0-1702 GCA_049666885.1 Desulfobacterales bacterium | reverse complement strand
TTGGTCATCGATCTTTCTCTCAGCAAAGTGGCCCGCGGCAAAATCATGGTCGCTGAACAGGAGGCCAGGCCCATTCCGGAAGGTTGGGCCTTGGATGCCCACGGCAAGCCCACTACTGACCCGAAGGCCGCTATGGCCGGCACCATGCTGCCGATGGGGGACGCCAAAGGGGCTGCATTGGTTCTCATGGTGGAGGTTTTTGCCGCCGCCTTGACCGCCGCCCATTTCGGCTTCGAAGCCAGTTCCTTTTTTACCGCCGAAGGTGAACCGCCCGGTGTGGGGCAACTTCTGATCGCTATTGCGCCAATGCCCCTTTCAGTAGATGCATTTAACGACCGCCTGGAAATTCTTCTGACTGCTATCTTGAAGCAGGAAAATACCCGACTGCCCGGTGATCGGCGTCTTCGATTGCGCCAAACGGCCCGAAAAAACGGAATTGTAATCGGGAACCGACAATACGACCAGTTGGTCGCACTTGGCCATAGCGCCTGAAACGTCAATGATAGACACCGTAACCTGCGAATAATTAATCCAGGTAAACTTGTTCAACCAACAAAACGTAAGGAGGCTTAGCAATGATTCAATTTTTGGTTCACGAAGCGGCTGACTCGGTTGGCGTGGCCACCGTGGATATTAAAGCCGGCGAAACAGCCACAGGACTGTTCATGGACACCCAAAAAGGCACTGAGATCAAGGCCCTCGACGATATCCCGTTGGGGCACAAAATCGCGTTGAATGATCATGCCGAAGGGGGCAATGTCATCAAGTACGGCGAGGATATCGGCAAGGTGGTTGCAAACATCAAAAAAGGCGGCCACGTACACATCCAAAATCTTAAAACCAAGAGGTGGTAGACATGAGCAATTTAGGAACCGTCTGGGGATACAGACGTGAAAACGGTCGTGTGGGTATTCGCAATCATGTATTGATTTTACCGTTGGATGACCTTTCCAACTCGGCCTGTGAAAAAGTCGCTTATGGCGTCAAGGGCACCAAGGCGATTCCGCATGCCTATGGCCGGCTGCAATTCGGCGAGGATCTGCAGGTATTTTTCCGCACCATGATCGGCACAGGAGCCAACCCCAATGTGGCAGCGGTGGTTGTCATCGGCATCGAGCCGGAGTGGACCAACATAATCGTGGACGGCATCGCCGAAACCGGAAAACCGGTCACCGGTTTTTCCATCGAGCGCCAAGGCGACTATAAAACGGTGGAGATGGCATGCTGGAAAGCCTACGAGTACATGCAGTGGGCCAGCGAACTCAAGCGTGAAGAAGTGGATTTAAACGAAATCTGGGTTTCCACCAAATGCGGTGAGAGCGATACCACCAGCGGTCTGGCCAGCAATCCCACGGTGGGCAATGCCTTCGACAAACTGGTGGCGGCCGGGGCTACCTGCTCATTCGGCGAGACCAGCGAAATCACCGGCGCCGAGGCGGTCTGCAAAAAACGCGCAGCCACCCCGGAGGTCGGTGAGCAGTTCATGGCCATCTTCAACAAGTATCAGGAAATGATCGACCGCAATAAAACGGATGACCTTTCAGGCAGCCAGCCCACAAAAGGCAATATCCGCGGTGGCCTCACCACCATCGAAGAGAAGGCCTTCGGCAATATGCAGAAGATCGGCAAGAAAAGCAAATACGTGGGGTGCCTCGATAAGGCCGAAGCGCCCTCCGGGTCGGGTCTATGGTTCATGGACACC
>JBATHN010000505.1:0-3197 GCA_049666885.1 Desulfobacterales bacterium | reverse complement strand
ATTAGCGACCTATCTCGAGCGCTTTCAGCGCCATGCTTTTGGTGGCCTTAATGGCGGTGACATTGGCCTCGTAGCTGCGGGTGGCCGTGATCATGTTGACCATTTCTTCCATCAAGTTGATTTTGGGGACCAGCACGTAGCCCATCTTATCGGCGTCCGGGTGGCGCGGATCATATTTCTTTTGAAAGGGATCCGGGTCTTCCACCACCCCGGCAATTTGAACATCGGCGCGTTCGCCCCCCCGGGCGGCGTCCAGGGCCCTTTTAAACGATCGGTTAGTCTGGACCGCTGCAAAGACAGCGTCCTTGCGCCGGTATGGTCCGCCCTCGGCCGTGCGCGTGGTGTTGATGTTGGCCAGGTTGCTGGAGATGAGGTTCATCCGCAGACGCTGCGCGGCGAGCCCCGTTGAACTGGTGTGAAGCGAGCCAAAAAAGTCCATAACTACTTCCCTCCGTTGCCGCCGAGGATGGCGGACTTCAGTGCTTGAAACTTCTGCTGAATGATCTGGGCGGCCGCGTTGTACAAGAGGTTGTTTTCCGCCAGGTCGGCCATCGACCGATCAATGTCGACCGTGTTGCCGTCCCCCCGCAAGCTGAACTGCGGAGTGTCGTCAACCCGCGCGGTGCCGCGAACTTCTGAAACGGCCGCGACAGGCATGTGAGCCGGCTGGGTGCGCCGCATCCGCAGACGGCCGGGATCGGCGGCAAATTTTTCCATCTCCTTTTCGACCTCGACGTGAAACGCCTTGTAGTTCGGCGTGTCGGCGTTGGCAATGTTCGACACGATGACATTGTGGTTCGACGACCGCACATCAAGGGCGCGGCTCAACAGTTCGATCGAACCGCCACACAGTCTAAATGTTTCCATGGATATCCTCCTCGATTCAGGCTGACCGCTAAAAAGCAAAATTCGTACCAGCGATTCCCCGCCGTCCCGTCAACCGGCACGGCGGCAGCCTTCGGCGTTCGCCTCCCGGTATTCCTTGAGCTTGTTGCGCAGGGTGCGGATACTGATTCCCAGCATCTCGGCGGCCTGGGACCGGCTCTCATTGACTGCCTGAAGCGTGGTTATGATCAGCTTCCGTTCCATGTCTCTGACCGTCACACCCGCACGGATTTGTGCGCTCTCGGCGAAGCCCACCATCACATCGTCACCGTCAAGGATCAGGTCTTGGGGGGCAATTTCGGTGCCCTCGCCCATCAGAACCGCGCGCTCGATGGTATTTTCAAGTTCGCGAATGTTCCCCGGCCAGCTGTGTCTCAGCAATAGCTCCATCGCCGTCTCGGAGACCACCGCTTTTCTGCCGTTCATCCGACCGTATGTTTCACAAAAATGATGCACCAACAGTTGGATGTCTCCTCTTCGCTCCCTTAAGGGCGGAATCTTCAACGGCACGACGTTGACCCGGTAAAAAAGGTCCTTGCGGAATTTGCCCGACTCCACGGCATCCTTGAGGTCGCTGTTGCTGACGGCGATCACCCGGGCCTCGATCGACACCGGCCTATTGCTGCCGATGCGGTCGACCTGCCGTTCCTGCAGGACGCGCAGCAGCTTGGCCTGCAGGGGCAACGACATTTCGCTGATTTCATCCAGAACGATCGTCCCGCGCCCAGCGGCCTCGAATTTGCCGATCTTCCTGGTGACGGCGCCTGTGAAAGCCCCTTTTTCGTGCCCGAAGAGTTCACTCTCCGCAAGCGTGTCCGGCAGCGCAGCACAATTGACCGCCACATACGGTTCGTCTCTGCGGCCGCCCCGTTCGTGAATGAAGCGTGCCAGAAGCTCTTTGCCGGTCCCGCTCTCGCCTTGAACGAGCACGGTGGCGGAACTGGCGGCGATGTTCTCAGCCACTTTCAAGAGACTCAGAAACTGCGGGTCACAGGTGACGATGCACCTTTCGGCCGCGAGCGTTCCACGATCCGGCCGCACCGCGGAACACTCCTGCGACACGACCCCGGCCCGGCTGAGGGCGGCCTGAAGGGTTTCGTTAGAAAATGGCTTGAGAAGATAGTCGCTGGCCCCGACCTGCATGGCCTCGACTGCATTCTGCACCGACCCGTAACCGGTGATGACGATGACCGGAACGTGCGGCTCGGCCTGCTTGATCTCATCCAGCAGCTGCAGCCCGTTCATCTGCGGAAGCCGCACGTCGGTGATGACCAGGTTAAAGCGGTTGTCTCGGAACTTGCCGAGCGCCTCCGGTCCATCGGCCGCACTGTCGACAACATAACCGCTGCAGCCGAGTGTACGTGTCAGCATGGCCCGCACATCGGGATCATCGTCGACAATCAAAATAGATTGCGTCTGCATTCGGTTAAACCATTTGGCGCATCATAGGCACGACTCTCTTTTCAAACCGAACGTCGCTGTAAAACACTTCGAGAGTTAAAGTATATCTCGCAGGCAGTCGGCAATGGTCAGTAACATCTTCAAGTTTCGTGCCATCCGGTTTGATGCATGATCCCGGCTTCAGCACGATCTAAAAAGATCGGTTCATTTTTCCTTCCATCCCGGCTGTCCTTACCATCCACGGCACTGGAAGCCGGGTAATACGGCATCCCGTAATTTCTTTCTCAGATCATCTTTCCAGACAGTGCATATTGAGGCCGATGCGTCGTCAAATATCGCCGCTGTTCACGTCAGGTCTTTGACACCCGCAGGGCTGCTGCAGCCAACGGGAAACAGGATTGACGAGGAGTGGTATGGTTGGAGGGGGAAAGAGAAAGAATCGTAAGCAGATCCGAGAGTGATAACAATTCCATCCGGATTCAAGAAGTCTGGGATTCGAGGGTTCAGGCAGGAAGAAAAAACCACCCGAAAAGAATTAATTCGTAAGCGATTTGATCCAATCACTCGGACCCCGGAATCCTCGCCCCCTTGAATACTTCAGAAATCAAATCGATACCGGTTCAAGCCGGTGGCGCTTTATCTTCTCGACGAGGGTCGTGCGGTTGAGCTGCAGAAGTTTGGCCGCCTGGTTTTTGACCCACTTTGTTTTTTCCAGGGTTTGAACGATCAGCGCCTTTTCGAACTCGGTGACGGCACTATTTAAGGATATGCCCTCGTCGGTAATTTCAACCGCCGGCACCGGCGGGTTGGCTGAGGTGTCTTTGATCTTACCGGGTAAATCCCTGACGGTAATACGGCCTTCCCCCTTGAGGACGACGATTCTTTCGATTATGTTCTTCAGTTCCCTGACG
>JBATHN010000504.1:0-2027 GCA_049666885.1 Desulfobacterales bacterium | reverse complement strand
GCGGAAGAGTTTAAAAACGTTGACGTAATTTAAAACCATCGGATCGCTTGGAATGGCGAAATACAATTAGATTGAATCCATTAATCACAATTCGGTGACTACTGACGAATGGGTTGTATCGGTAAGTTAGTTGGCGGAACGATCGGATTTGCCATCGGCGGTCCGCTGGGCGCCATTGCCGGTGCGGCGTTTGGCCATGCTTATGATAAAAGTCAGCACACCGAGCTGCAGGATGAGGTGATCCGGCAGCGTCCCGGACAGGAGGCGCAGTTCACATTTTTCGTTGCGGCTTTTTCCATGCTGGCCAAGCTGGCCAGAGCGGACGGACGGATTACCCAGGGGGAAATCGACACGGTCAACCGGTTCATGGTGCAGGATTTGAACTTGGATCCTTACAGCCGCGTGGTCGCCATGAACATATTTCAGGCGGCGATCGAGTCTCCCAGCACCTTCGAGGAGTTTGCCAGTCAATTTTTCGGTCAGTTTCACGCGCAGCCGGAAATTCTGAGACTGATGATCGACATCCTGTTGCGGGTGTCGGTGGCCGACGGGGAGCTGAATGCTCACGAGGAACGCCTGATTCTCTCGGCCGTACGAATCTTCGGTTTCGGTGATGCCGCTTACCACACGCTGCGGTCGCGGTATGCGGCGGCGGCCGATAAGTACTACGCCATTCTCGGGGTGAGCCCCAGCGACAGCGATGAGAAAATCAAAAGCCAGTACCGCAAGTTGGTCATGGAGTATCACCCGGATCGGATTGTTTCGAAGGGTCTTCCGGAAGAGTTTACCAAGTTTGCCCAGGATAAGTTTCGCGAAATTCAGGAAGCTTTTGATATGATAAAGAAAGAGCGCAAGATGACGTAATGCCGTCTACCCCAGGTTTACCCCAACATTGCAAAAGCAGGAGGGCTTCAGAGTCCAGGCGTCAAGGGTGAAGCTGTAATTTCTTACCGCAATCCATTGACAACGCAGGATCTGAAGTCCTCCTGCTTTCCCGCAAGGGTAAACAACATGACAAAATCGATACCATCCTTCGAATTCACCGATGGGGATATCCTTAAATTAATGGTTTCGCTATGATATTGGATATAATTACAAACTATTAGCTTTCCGTTGCCATGTTGTTTATGCAACTATGGGGTTTATTTGAATGGTGGCAACCCGCTCTGGAGATACCAGCGCTTGACCATGGGGTTATAAGCCCACACCTGTTGATCGCGCATGGTTTTCAAGGTGACCTCGTCAACCCGATAGTAGCCGATTTCGACAATCTGACGCACCTCCGCTTGATTTTCCGAAACGGTCACCTTCTTGACCGAGTAGGAGGTTACCTTGATGTTCTTGAGTTCATCGATATCGGCCGGATGAGTTTCTCTTTCCTGCGGATCACGGAATGAGTCGGCGGTGTCGAAGTTCGACCAGAAGATCATCTTTTCATAGGATTTTGACGTTTCGCTGAAATCGTCCTGCTTTTTCATTTCCGAGTATGCAGCACAACCGGCGGTCAGCGTCAGGCAGACGAATAAACTAAGTGCGTATTCGATTCGGGTTTTCATCAGGCTCTCCAATGGTCAAAAAAAGCGGATCGGGAAACGGCGAGAATCAACGGTTTTTTTAACGGATGTATTTTCCCAAGAGCGGGACGCTTTGTCAATTGAAGAATGCCGGAAGCCAGTCACTGACTCGCTACCTCCGGGTTCACTAAAGAAGAACGCGACAGTTTGGACGCCGACTCATCCCGACGCGCTGTGTTGATAGGCGCTCGCATACGCTTGATGTGCTCGCTTCTCGCGCCTTTTGCTGCGGGCGCCTCGATCATCTCGGGGCGTCATTGTGTATTGACGAACAGGACCACTGAGTCGAGTGGGTGGCGGAGCGAGCCGGTTTAACTGGTGCGGGGTATACTCAATGCGGTTGTTTCGAACCATTCTGGCGGCAACCGATCTGGTGGAAACTCCTGATCCCGTGGTCGTGTCGGCCCTCAAGACCGCCATCCATCACAAAGCTCTGCTGATCATATTGCACGT
>JBATHN010000503.1:0-3450 GCA_049666885.1 Desulfobacterales bacterium | reverse complement strand
TTTGATCTCCTTTTCGGGCAAGAATTTAAGGGTGAATTAGCTGATTTGGGTTTTAAATTATGTCATCTGCTATGTTGATATTATATAAAACCAATTTTGTCTGTAGCAACTGATACAATTTTATTTGCCGTCGAAAATTCATATCAGGTTTTGCATTGTTTTTATATCAGCCAGAGTTTATTTACAGATGATGAATTGGGATTCGCCGGTGCACCGATTTGAACGAGACTATAAGAATATGACAGTAAGGGCTGTTAATTTCGGAAGGGCGACCAACAAGCTCTTTTACCGAATGAAGGAGACGGGTTGAACTTGAGACGATCTTACGACATAATTAACGACTTCCTCACGGCACTATTTGCGACTTCCAGTTGTTTACATTTTTTCAGAAAGAAAACAGCGGGAATGTAAACCAATGTCGAAAAAGAAAACACGACTGAACCGGTTTTCCGATCTGACCTGGAACGATATCGAAGAATGGGCCGGCGGGAAAATCGTCTCCCGGGGCAAGAGTTATCAACGTCAGGGGCGTGTTTCCGATCTGGCCGTAACGGACGACGGCAGCCTGATCGCCTGGGTGGACGGTACAAAGCGCTATGCCACACGGGTGGTCATGGATGAAGACGGCCTGCCGGATTCGATTTGCACGTGCCCTTACGAATTGGACTGCAAGCACGGGGTGGCAGTGGTGATCGAGTACCTGAAGCAGGTCGAAAACAACCGGCGCGTTCCCAAAGCAAAGCAGGATGATGATCGCCTGGAACTGTTGGAAGATGAAGACTGGGATGATGAAGCGGATGAGGACGAAAACGCCAAATACCAGGATCTGCGGCAGGATGTCGGCGAATTTTTAAAGGGCAAGACCAAAGCCCAGCTCATCGACCTGATCCATGACCTTTCACAGCGGTACCCGGAAATGGCAATGGATCTTGCCGACCGCCAACAGCTGATATCTGGAAACATCAAAACGCTGGTGACGCGTCTGCGTGAAGAGATCCGTGACATTGGCGATGAGCATGGCTGGCAGGATCACTGGCGGGGCGAAGGTTATACGCCGGACTACTCTGGGATTCGCAAAAAACTTGAAACGTTGCTCAAAGGGGGGCATGCCGACGAGGTGCTGACCCTGGGACGGGAGCTGGTGACGACCGGCAACCGCCAGGTGGAGGAGAGCCACGATGAGGGCGAAACCGCAATGGAGATTGCCGCCTGTATGCCGGTGATCGTCGAGGCCTTGGACCGGTCGTCCCTTGAGGCTGCCGACAAGTTGAACTGGGCGCTGGATGCCGTGCTTGATGATCAGTTTGAGGTGTGCGAGGGCTTTGCGGAATATCTCCATCGACGGCACCCCAAATCAGCTTGGCGCACGCTTGCAGACCGGCTGCTGGCGCGTTTGAAAGGGTTAAAGGGTACCAAGGGCGCCGATAATTTCAACCGTAACTACGCTCGCGACCGGCTCAGCGACTGGACCATCCATGCCCTGGAGCAATCCGGCCGAAAGGACGAGATCATCCCCCTTTGCATCGCTGAGGCCAAACGGACAAGCAGCTATGACCGTCTGGTCAAACAGCTGGTTGCAGCGCAGCGCTATGAAGACGCCGAACATTGGATTCAGGAGGGGATTCAGGTCACGAAAGAAAAACGGCCCGGCATTGCCTCCGGCCTGCGCGATAAATTGCGGGAAATTCGTACGGTTGAAAAAAACTGGACTGCGGTGGCGGCGATGCAGGTCGAAGAATTTGTTCGGCACTCCTCTCGAAAAGGCTTCACAGACTGCAAGAAAGCCAGCGGCAGAGTCAAGGTCTGGCCCAAAGTGCGCGAATCACTATTGCGCTACCTCGAAAAAGGCGAACTACCCTGGGAGCAGAAGGGCTGGCCCCTTCCGGAGTCAGGTTTGGACCAACCTGATGCGGATCAACGTAAACGATTTCCCTTGGTTGACTATCTGATTGACATCGCTATTCTTGAGAAAAAGCCTGACCAGGTGCTGAGATGGTACGATCAGCGTCCTAAAGTCCGTTTTGGGTGGTACGGGGGTGATGAAGACGCCATCGCCATCGCCGTTCAAGTTCACGCGCCGGATCGGGCGGTCGGAATCTGGAAAAACAAGGCGGAACAGCTGATTGCGCAAGTCAAGCCCAGCGCATACCAGGAAGCGGCCAAGTACCTGCGAAAAGCCGCCAAGGTCATGCGGCGGGGAAAAAAGCGGGTAGAGTGGGAAAACTATTTGAAAGAGTTGAGGGAACAGCACGTCCGCAAACGCCGCCTGATAGAGATCCTGGACGGCCTAGACGAAAAGCCGATCGTGAAAAAGAGGCACTGACAATCATGCCTTCCCGTACCAAACAGTCATGGACTTTTCGCGCCCGTTTCAGTCGGCATGCCTTTGGGTGGCGCTCGCAACCGGCAATCAAGCGTATCAAGGAAGCGGTTTCGGAAATCAAGAAGGCGGCCCGCAAGGACCCCGTCCTGGGTGGCGAGGGAGCCGTGTTGTTTCTCGAAAAGGTTTCACCGGCCCTCGCGCACGTGGACAGCTCATCCGGTGCCATCGGCACGGCCGTCAACAATGCCATCGAAGCGCTGGTGCCGATCATAGCCAATGCACCGACGGATGACAAGCAGCGGGATAACTGGATGGAACGTCTTTGGCGGGCGGTGGAAGAAGATGATATCCCCTATATCGAGCTGCTTCCCGACCATTGGGGAGAATTGTGCGCTACCCCCGAACGGGCCTCGCGCTGGGCGGACGATTTGATTGATCTGGTGCGGATAGCATGGGGCCCGAACCCGGAACTGCACGGGTATTACAAGGGGACTGCGGCCTGTCTGAGCGCGCGTCTCAAGGCCGGACGACATACCGAAATCATAGCGCTGCTCAAACACGCACCACACAAGTTCTGGCATGATCGCAAATGGGGTGTGAAAGCTCTTCTGGCCATGGGCAAAAAGGCCGAAGCACTCCGTTTTGCCGAGGCTTCCCGTGGGCTAAATGAACCGGATCTTGTTATCAGTGAAGCCTGTGAGGAAATTCTGCTGACAAGCGGCATGGCAGAAGAAGCCTACCAGCGCTATGCCTTGGAGGCGAATCAGAAAATGACCTACCTGGCGACGTTTCGTTCCATCTCCAAGAAATACCCAAAAAAGAAACCGTCAGAAGTCCTGAATTATTTAGTCGCCGGCACACCCGGCGACGAGGGAAAATGGTTTGCGGCAGCCAAGTCGGTGGGGCTTTACGCCGAAGCGATCGAACTGGCCAATCGCAGTCCCTGTGATCCCAAGACCTTGACTCGCGCGGCACAGGATATGATGGAGACGGAACCACGCTTCGCCGTGGAATGCGGAATTGCGGCACTGCGGTGGCTGATGGAGGGTTATGGCTACGAGATCACCAATTTGGACGTTCGGGCAACCTATGAGTACACCATGAAGGCTGCTGCCATAGCGGGAAGT
>JBATHN010000502.1:0-2113 GCA_049666885.1 Desulfobacterales bacterium | reverse complement strand
TTGGTGTAGTCTTGCACTTTTTCATCAGCCATTGTTCGTCTCCTTACTGTTGCATTGTTTATTTTTGTTTCGTTCCAATTTTAAATTAGTCACGGAACTGGATCTGACAATAAGAGATGAAAAGCAGACTAACAACAGGTAAAACCTATCATAATCAATGAAGAGCAGGGGCTTGGCATAAGCGGCGTCCGCTGGCGTTGCGTTATCAGGACCTTTCACCCTAAAGTTTGCAGGTGGACCTCGAATTTATCGATCATGTCTTTAAGCTTGTTTTCATCATTAAAGAAATGTGAAAGCGTGGTGTCTGACAACGGAAGGATGAAGGAGGTTATGCTTTCGCACTTACCCTATTAGCGGCCCATGGAACTCTTGAAATCAATTTTCCGTTGCGGTCATATCGTTCAAATACAATTATATTATCGTCGAGGATGTATTTCGATGAGATTTGAGACATGTCCTTCCTGTCGTCGAAACCAGAGCGCTCGGCAGGAATGCTCGGAGTCCGCGTGTAGCTGCTTGGACTTGCGATATTTCCAGTATGGTTTATTCTATATATCCTAAATACTCCGCATTTGCAAACATTGTACATTTTTATCAATTGTTGGAAATAGTTTGATTTTTCTGCAAATCAACATGTTGTGGTCGAGCTTAACAGCCTACAGATGTTGATTACATACCAGGAAATGCATATATCATTTTATTCAAGCGGGTTGTGATCAATTGAGGTCACTCAAATCCAGCCAATATTACAGATACCATAATTGGCCATCGTCAAGTTAAGCAAATCCTGTCATCTCAGTCCGGCGGTATTTGAGATTTATCAACACGGCCAAGATTTTAACTAATCCAATTCCGTATACGCCCCTAAAAATTCGCAGGGGCTGCGAAAAACCGCTGAAAACCGGTTTTTTTGCAGGTAATCGCAGTAAGCTGCGAAAACCTCGCACCGACCCATCAACCCCAGGAATATCTTATTTCCGGTTCCACGACAAACGGTATTTCAGGTAAAATGTCAGAAAACGCCTTCTCCATACAATTCTTAACAATCACGGCCACAGAGTCGACGATATCCGTCCTGGCCTCGACAATCACCTCGTCGTGAAGGATGTGAACGATACGGGCATCCTGTCCATCTAATTGGTCATTCAAATCTATCAAAGCGAGCTTGAATCCATCCGCTGCTGTCCCCTGCACCGGATAATTATATAAAGAGTCGCAGAATATCATATTTTGTCATGTTGATGACACTCTTCGTCACCCGCATGCTTAAATTTCTAAGACCACAATTATAACCCTCTAAAAATACAATAAAGATACTTGTCTGGCAGCGGCACATCTTTTGCAAAACAATTTATGATTAATATGCAAATATGAACTATTTTTAATGGAGGAATATATGAAACGTTTTAAATTGTTCTGTGGTTTCAGTATCTGCGTAGTCATGTTAGCCACCCTATCATGCTCTGACGGAGGCGGCAGCTCCGGTACCACAGCCGGAACCGGCATCGTTTCGATGTCAATCACCGATGCTAAGCCCATGTTACCGGCTAACATAACGGCCTTTAAGGTAAAATTTGATGAAGTCTTGGTACATAAATCCGGAGGAGGTTGGATATCGTTGCCAATGGCCGATTCTCCTCATGTAGTTGACCTACTACAATTCATTGATGGAGATACTACTGAATTTGTCCCTCCCGTAAGACTTGAATATGGTAAATATACCCAGGTGAGAATAGTAATTAGTGAAGCGTGGATTACAGTCAGTGAAGGAAACAATGAAATAGAATATGAGGTGACAATTCCATCAGAGAATTTAAAAACAGATAAAAATTTTGTTTTTGACGTCGAGGACCCCACAGGAGTCGACATTATTGTCGATTTCGATCTAAGTATGTCCCTAAAAGCTGACAACAATACATCGCCGTCTACATACTCATGTAAACCTGTTCTTCACCTTGCAGAAACAAGAAAAGCAGCCACGATTGTGGGACGTATAAATGATGCTGACTTCGGAGATGAGGACTACGCAACAGTAACCGTTTTTGTGCGAGATTCTAATAACTCTTCTTATGAAGAATATACGAAAATCATGGTGACTAACACCGCTTCGGAA
>JBATHN010000501.1:0-18037 GCA_049666885.1 Desulfobacterales bacterium | reverse complement strand
GTACCGCATTTGAGGATTACCTGGGCATATCCAATCGGAGATGCGACCAGAGAGGCAAAAAGTGAAAAAAGGGTCACCACGATGATTTTCTTGGAAAGTATTCGCATCACAAGCCTCCTTTGATAGGGATCTGGATTCCGGCGATGGAAAACGCGGACTGGACCTCGTTGTCCGGCAAATGCCGCCGGGGCACCCGGTGTGGAGTTAGGGTCTCAGCAAGAAATAAGAGTTCAACTTGCTTGTCTTTTTGCCCGTCAGTTTGCCTAACAGCGTGTTCCATCCGTCGGACCATAACCTGCTATGTACCGGCGAATGTGCCTTGTAGACGAACCAAAAAACGGCCCAATCTTGCGCGAGTATCTCTTTCCGCGACCCTTAATCCACCTGAGAAAAACCACAATCGGTCGATTAAAGTCAAGTCGAAAAAAAGGAAGGGCAGCCACCATGGCTGCCCTTAGGAGGAATACAGAGAAATTGAGGATTTGTATGAATTTCTCTAAAGTGATACTTTGCAAAAACCGTGCAAGATTTACTAAAAATATTTTTCTATTAATCTCAGATTCTTAAGTTCGGCAGGGGTGTCGAGTTAACGTAAAAAATGAGAAATATGACGCAAACGTTATGAAATTCAGGTTACATTTTTTGAATACCCACGAGCCTGACGCCGAACCCGGATAGGGTTCGGCGAACGATCCGGGCCTTTAGCATAACGCCGTTGTCTATTTTCGTGCCGGGAATGACAAGCCGAATGAACCGGCCCACCTTCAATCTATTCTTGGTTTCGATGAATATGCCTCTCCGACTGACATCGCGGATCAAGCCTTTGAAAAGACGTTCCCTTGCAGTGAAGTAGACCGAAGTCGACATCCGTTTTCTTTCAAATCTCCTCAGGTCCGGGCTCACGCCGGAGATCAGGTCTAAATATTCAGGGATATCGCAGTAGTAGCGTTCGGTGAATTCAGGGTCAATGCCGATCGGATCGAGGTGTTGGACTCCGTAGGCATAGCGGTAACGGGAGCGGCCCAGGGCGTTACGCCATTTGATCTGGACCCGGTGACATTCATACAGAGGCGCCTCGAGCCGATAGGGTGAATCTGGAGTGCCCAGAAAAACGATGTCGCCGGCATGCAACATTGTATTTGATTCGAAATAGAAACCGCCGATGCTGTAATTGTGCATCTGACCGATGACGACCATGCCCGTTTCCAGGTTCTCCCGGATAATCGGGCACCGATAGCCGTAACGTTCTGTGCTGCGTTTTTCATTGTGCGTTTTCGGTTTTATCATTCCCGGTGCCTTCTGACTGCGTTAACAATATTTCAAGAGGACACTGGGCAAAGAGCGTGCCACATAAACAAAATTAATATAAAATAAAAAAATACAGTACGTTGTATAAAATTTCTTTTTTCTTTCAGAGGTTGTGCGATCGCCGTCAGTGGGCGAAATAGCGCATCGTTCTGAGGAAATTGACCCAGCGGGAAGTTGATATCAGACGGGTGTTCAACGAGAATTTTTAGATCCAGAGACGTATGATTGACGGCCGGTGCATTATTGTATTATGTTGTTGGTATTGTCCCTTTTATCCCCAGGGCTTGTTCAAAAATAACGTTACATTTTAGACGCCGATGCATCTCGTGCGGCTGTCAGTGCGAAAACTCGGAATATCCCGATATTCCCCCGTTTTTGCGCCTTACCGGCCGGGCGCCTCAAAGCTCAAAATTGCCAACTTTTTTATTGCGAACCCTTAGAATCGCCGTTGTCTTATTTTGCAATAACAAAAACCTAACCTGCTATGACAATTAAAGCTAATTTTTTTCTGGCGGTGGCGCTCATTGTCATTTTATCAACGCTGCTGTTGATCGTTTTCGGTGACAACGGGTTGACCGACCGAAAGCGCTTGAAGGCTCGGTATAGTGAGGTGGTATCGGAAAACACGGCCATAGCGAAAGAAAACGCACGGCTTTACCGGCAGATCGAGCGGTTGAAAAACGATCCGGCCTACATCGAGAGCATTGCCCGCCGCGAGTTGGGTATGATCGGCAGTAACGAAGTGATTGTCAAACCCTTAAATCCGGTATGGTCGGACGACGTCAGCCGTGCCAATGAGGGGGCTGGCGGCCGCGATGGAGACCGTTGATTGGTTGTTTTCAAACCGGGTGATAGGCACCCGGTTACAACCGCAACGATTAACGCACTTACGTGCTTTTGTTTTTACGGCCTATGGCCGGAAATCCAAGCCATCCGCTTTGCGGGTGGTCGTTGACTCCGAAAACACTCGAAAGGCGGACATGATGCACTCGGGCGACACCGGCATTCGAACAGCGACCATGGCCAAGATTTATGCCGGACAAGGGCACTACGGCATAGCCGCCGAAATTTACCGTCATCTTATGCGCGAGAATCCCGATCGCCGGGATTGGGCCGACGCTCTCGCACAGATCGAGGCAAAGCTGGCTGCCCGATCAGAGAGCCGCCCCCGCGATCCGGCTGGTCGTTTGGCCGAATGGATCGGGTTGATGCTGAGCTATCGGCGATTGTTGGATCTGCGGGACGTTCGACGCCAGGTCGCACAAAAAAATACAGGAGGTCGGAAATGAACGAAAAAAAAGTTGCGGAAGTCATCGATATTGCCATTAGACGTGAAGAGGAAGCCTACCGGTTTTACATGGATATCTTCGGCAAAGTTCACGAGCGGTCGGCAAAGGATACCTTGGAGTTTATCGCCAACGAAGAGAAGAAGCACCGTGAGTTTTTAGTAAGATACCGTGATGGTGGATTCGGGGTGCAGGCCCTGCGAATGAACGATCCGGTCGAGTACAAAATCGCCGAGTATCTTGAAGAACCGCCGGTGGCGGAAGATATGCGCAGTCAAGATGTTTACCTGGTCGCCGCTCACCGCGAAATGCGATCGCATGATTTCTACACGGGACTGGCGCGCCTGCACCCCCAGGGCGATTTGCACACCATGTTACTGAAGATCGCCAGTGAAGAGCTGAAACACAAGGAAAAGATGGAGTACCTATATGCCAACACGGCATTTCCTCAGACCGATGGCGGCTAAGGTCTCACTCAAGAATAACGTCACAATTCGGACGCCGATGCATCTCGTCCGGCTGCCGGTGCTAAAACTCAAAATATCCAGATAGTCCTCCGCTTTCGCGTCTTTACGGCTGGGCGCCTCGACGCCCGAAATGACGAACGTATTAACGCGGAATCCGCGTTCGGAGGCGGTATCGTGGCCGGCATTTTCAGCGGGCAGGCCGGCGGCGGCCTGGCAAGCTCATTTTGGTGAGGCTTTTTCAGTACCGTCGGCGGGGTTTTGAGTCTGTGGCGCAAGAGTCTTTGTCGAATAGAATACCGCTTTGACCCGTTTTTGATTACTGCCCGCCACGTTGATTTCACCGGTTTTGCGATGCCAGGAGATCTTTGATCCCGTCAGCGTATTTTTCCCGTCGGTAACAAAAGAATTATCGCCGATCAACTCGACCACATCTTCTTTCAGCCGGTATTCCGCGCGATCGGTTTCAGCCCGGCGGTTTTCGGCGTTTATCTTAACCCGTCCGATCGCCTCGATTTTTTCAATCGAATCGGCGCTGGACACACCTTTAGTCCCCACCTGCGTCGATTGTTGATAAGTGATTTTAAGCGTGTCGGAGCGGATGGAAAAATTTCCTTGGGTGGCTTCCACGTTACCGATGAATTCGGCATAGTTCTGGTTGCCATGGCTGACCAGTCGGTCGGCTGTGATTTCAATCGGCTGGGTCGTCAAGTCATTTTCAGGCGGCCCGGTTTTGTCGGCAGCCGAGACACCGCCGGCGAATCCGAGCAAAATGGCGGTTGCCATGAGGCATCGCAAGGATTTCTTTATCAACACTTTCTGCATGAGGCGGCCACTATTTTTTGATGAGATGCTCAAATCGAATTGCCAGACCATTCGGGTCGACCCGAACAATTTCACCCCGCACTGTGAAATCCCGTTGCCGGTGAACGGCTGGGACTGCCAGGTTCAAATGCTCTCCCACGGCGATTCCGTCAGCGGCCTCGATGAACATTCCCCCCTTGCTGATGTCCTTGACGGTGCCCCTAATGAACCGGTTGCGGGAAGCATAGAGTGTGGCTCTGCCAAAGGGACGTCGGGGGTGTTGCCGTTGTTCACTGGGTCGTTGGGTGCCGTCGTGGTCGTCAGGGGACACCCGGCGTTTTCCAGCGCTCTCCGGCTGTCCGGGTTTTTGCGGCACGTCATAGTCCTCTGTGGTCTGAGGAAACCGGGCGGGCGAAGGCGGGTGTGATTGACGACTGAGTTTCTGCGAGAGATCGGGTTTGACATAGGCAACGCCAATGCCGAAATCATAAAGGGACTGTTTTTCGGGGAGCCGGTGGCACCATTTCACGTGACCGTGGTAAACACCACGGCATCCGGCATAGGGTGAGTTCTCGATGCCGAAAATGATCGGGGCACCTGGTGCGTAAGCGACGGTGCACTCAAAACACAGGCCCCCCACGCTGTAGTTGACCATTTTACCGTGATGATATGTGCCCTTAGGCAAGTTTTCGATCAAGATTGTGGCCGCGTAGTCGAAACGGGCGTTACTTCTGGCTTCCCAGGTGGTTTTCATTTCATTTTTCACTTTAAGAGCGGTCTTTGTCAACACGTTCCGGTGTCGAACCACTGTTTGGCCGTTTCTCTCACTTGTTATCGGCATCCTGTCGGTGCGGCCGGATCGACCTGGTATCTGACGGTATTCCCATCAGAAATCGAACGGCTTGTCAACAGGATTCCCTGCCTCGGATTGACCTTTCATCCGCTCCAGCGGTGAGGTGATATTGGGACGTAGACGGGTACCTTCCAGCAACGGCGTCTCTGAGAGAAAATACCCGGGGGTGTAAGGCTTCCCTGCGTCGGTTTCCCGTTCGAACAGCGCGGCATCGGCAAGGTTGTCAGGTAACGCGGGACGGCGGAGAAGAATTGCCAGGCGGTATTATTTGAGTTGGTAGCTTCTTTCCCTGAATAATCGCAAGCAGGCTTCAACCACATGCGGATCATAGAGCGTGCCGCAGTTTGTCGATATTTCCTCGAGCGCTTTCTCGATGCCCAGAGCCGGGCGGTAGGGACGATGGGATGCGATGGTTTCGACCACATCGGCCACACACAAAATCCGTGCTTCCACGATGGTCTCTCCACCGGTCAACCCCTGTGGGTACCCGCTGCCGTCGATCCTCTCATGGTGCTGCAACACAATCAGGTCAACCGGCCACGGGAAATCGATTTTTTTCAAGATGTCGTAGGCAACCTGTGGATGTCTCCGGATCAGTTGGATTTCGGCCTCGTTGAGTCCTCCGGGTTTGCTGAGAATCTCTGCCGGAATGGATATCTTGCCGATGTCGTGGATGAGACCGGCCATTTGGATCCCCTTTACGGCATGTGCAGAAAACCCCATCTCCGCCGCCAGCATCATGGCCAAATCGGCTGTCCGTCTCTGATGCCCAGCCGTATAGGGGTCCCGTTCTTCCACCGTCAACGACATGGCGTTAACGGTTTCATCCAAGTTTTGCTGGAGTTTGTTGTAGCTTTGCTGAAGCCTCTCCTCTGCGAGTTTGCGTTCGACGATTTCCAGTTTCAACTGCTCGTTTAGCTTCGTCAGTTCCGCTGTCCGTTCCTGCACGACGGCTTCGAGCTGATCGCGATGCTTTTTCAGTTCATCTTCGACTTCCATTTCTTTTGATACGGTCGTCAACAATCCGAGTGATAGACAGATGCGATCGGCATCAAGGGTCTCTATGGTGGCCTGATCCTTGAGCCATATGGCGCAACCCTTCTTCAGGGCAATTTTGTACACCGCCTCGATGGCACCAGTTTTTTTGCCTTCTTCTCGCAATTCCTCCCAGACGCCGCTCAACTCCTCACGGCTTTTGACCTCTTTGCTGATACCGGCGTCCGCGTCCATGTATCTGTATATACGATGATCGAGGATGCAGTTACGAAAAACGTCGGCCACGTCGGTCAATCGACAACCCAGTAAATCTGCCAGCCGTTGACTGGCGTATTCATACCAAATGGTGTTCGTTCGCTCCTTCCAAGCGGCGATATATGGGATGGCAGGAGTGCCGGTTTCTTCGAAAGCCTGGTAGCGTTTGAAACATTCGACCACACGATTTTTCAATTTATCGCTATAGTTTCCATACAGAATGCGACCGCAGTAATCGGGCGGCTGAGCGTCGCACCGGTCATTCTGGCATGTCATCGTGCTTTCGATCCTTTAAGCTTTGCAAGTGGAAAGCCGGGATTTCAGGTCTGCCATAATTTCTTTTAATTTCCTGCCGTGGGCTCTGCAAAGGGCCTCACAGAAGCGCTTGACTTCGGGTAGGACGGCTTCGATTTCAGGCAATTCGGGAAATTTTTTCAGCGACAGCGTCTCTATGTCGATAGTGATGTAGCACAACTTATCGTCCAACGATCGGGCGTCAGAAGCGCCGCCACCGGTGATTTGTTCTTTCTGCACCATTTGCGGATTTAATCTCTTGGCAAACTGCAGCGCACAGCTCGGAGAAACCGACGCGTTGATGCGGTTGATTTCCTGATTGACAAGCCGGTGCATTTCGAGGAGCAGGTCGTAATAGACTTGAGTCGGATCAGGGTTGGCGGTCATGTCTGCTTCAGACCGGCCATGGAGATAGACAGTACAGGATTTTTGCAGGGCGTCGTAAGCGGAGCAAACCAGTTTTACGAATCGGGTGCAGAATCCGAAGGCAAATGGCATACACAACCGGGCGTTTTGCGGTGCAACTGCCCCGGCAGCGGACAGGAGGGTCCCCTCCACATTGAGCATTTCGTAGAATGCCGGTGCCTGATGTCCTTGCAGCAGCAGGTGGTTGAGAAGCGCCGCCGAGTTTTGGACCTCAGCCTCTTTGAGGCGAAGTGCTTGCACGTAGCCGTGGAACAGATCGATTTTTTCGTCGAGTTGTCGCCGGTTTTCAAAAAAGGATCCGGCAACATCGGTCAAAATTTCCTCGACCAGCGGATCGATGAAGTCGTCGTTCAATCCCATTTTGCGGCTCCCCGGAAAAACGTTTTAGGGTCATATCATATCAGTCCGGACGGTTTGAGACAAATGAATATTGAGCCCCCTCTCGCTTTCATCTATACTTGCCTCGCCTCGCGTGACAAGATAAGAATCTTTTCAGAATGCATTTTTTCAAATCTCTGATGTGGGAAATGAATGAAGGATAGACTCGCAGAATTTTTGAATCAGCCCCTGGTCGTCGGCAACCGTACGATATCCGGAAGACTGGTTCTGGCACCCATGACCCATCTGGGAAACGTCGCCATGCGGGAACTGCTGGCCTCTTTCGGTGGATTTGGATTGCTATTTTCCGAAATGTGCAGTGCCAGAAGGATTCCACATGAAAATCGTGAGGCGTCAGACCTGTTCCGTTGGCGGGATCAAGAATTGCCGCATCTGGTCTGCCAAATTGTCGGTTTCGATCCGGCAATCATGGCCAGAGCAGCCCGCACCGTCCAAGAAGCGGGGTTTTTCGGGGTCGATCTCAACTTCGGGTGTTCGGTTGCCGCGATCTGCAGGCGGAGTTGTGGAGCGGCACTCCTGAGGCAGCCGTCTTTGGCTGCCGTTATAGTAAAGGCGGTGCGTCGGTCGGTTTCGATTCCCGTTTTTGTCAAATTCCGCACCGGCTGGCAGGATAATCCTCTGGCGGCTGTCGATCTGGCGCGTCGCTTCGAGGCCGCCGGAGCCGATGCCCTGACCTTTCATCCCCGCGTCGCCCCGGATCGTCGCTCACGTCCGCCGAGGTGGGACTATATCGGTTTGGTCAAACAGGCGGTATCGATTCCGGTATTTGGGAACGGTAATGTTTTCAGCCGGGCGGATTGTATTAAAATGCTGTCGATGACCGGTTGCGACGGAATTGCCCTCGGACGGATGGCAGTGGCCCGTCCATGGGTTTTCTCCGAGTGGGCGAACGGGGTGTCCGTTGGACCGAGTATCTATGGCAGCACCGCGCTGCGGCTGACCGATCTCCTGCCGCTGTATTTCGACGAAGTCCAGGCCCTTCGGCGTTTCAAGAAATTCGCACTTTACTTTGCCGCCAACTTCCGGTTCGGTCATGCCCTTTACATCCGGATCTTCAATGCATCCGACATGGAAGCGATCCGGTCAATCCTCAGGTCTTTTTTTCAGACACCGCCCGATCTGACCATGAGACCGAACATGAATTTGTTCAACAATTGATCAACTCGGATTAACGACCCAGCAGAAAACACATCAACTCGAAGTAGATACCAGCGGCCAAAATCAGGATCGTGCAGGGTCGCCACAGGAGCCGGTAGACTGGTGTCAGCGTGGTCTTGAAGTACGCATTGGACAGGAGCAGGCACAGGTGAAGGGGCGAGAGCAGCACCCCGACGAAGCCACTGACCAGAGCCAGCATCATGTAGGGCAGCAAAAGGTGGCCGTGTCCCATAGTCTGAATCAGGGAGATCAGGATTGGGAAGGTCGTGCCGACAAAGGCGATCGTGATACCGGCCACTCCGCCCACAAGGAAGGGCAGCAGCATGGTAATCGGCACCAGCGGAACATGCCAGCGTATCAACTCGCGGCTGACGGCCTCAATGGCGCGACTATCTTCGAGGATACCTTTGAAAATAAGGATCGACGTCACCATGTAAAACATGCCGAGGAGTTTGGGGTTGACAATGACGGTCCGCAGCCGGGCAGCCGTAAAACGATTATGGTACCAAACGCTGGAGATGGCCAGGATCAAGGCGACGACCAGCCCGGTTTCTTTGGCAATGGTAAAGCTTCCGGAGCCTGTCAAAGCCGACAGAAGAAAACCCAGACCCAGTCCCACGAAAATCACCACCAATACCGGCGACAATTCAGCCAGGAAAGGTCGCAAACTTGATCGGTCGGCTTCGACGGAAGAAGAACGGGATTCGCCAAGGGCACCCCTTAAGGGACGGTAGCCCGCTATCAGTGCAACAAGGGTGAGCGGGAAGAGAGCCAGTACAAAGCTCCAGAGGTTCAGGCCCGCGATGGTGGTCGTCAGCAACACACCGGGATAGAGCGGCCACCAGTATTCCCAAATATGACGAAACCAGTAATTGACGTAGCTTAATTGGTCGCCCTTCAGGAGGTGGCGATGGCCGAGGTTTTTGACCATCGGCGCGGAGAATATGGCGCCGCCCGGCATCGGCAACAGGCCGATCAGGGCGGGAAAGACAATCAGGTTGAGCGATGGGCGCCTCACCAGCCCTCGGAAATTGTCGAGTAATCTGTTCATCTGGCCGGCTACCTCCATGCTGTGACTGAGAATCAGGATCAGCATAACGATGACAGCCAGAGCAAGCGTCTTGGGTTGGGTAACGGAAAGCAGGGCTGATTTGAGGATCTGCAGGGGCCCCAAGCCGAATGACAGTCCGAGTATTAGCGCTCCTGCTGTGAGGGCATTGCCGAGGCTGACTTTTTTACGAATGGCAACCAGGATCAGGATGAAAGCCAGGGCAATCCGCAAAATGGCGGGGATGTGATCGAGAAATGACATGGAGAAAGCGTCCATTTTGAGTGAAACGAGTTGCGATGGTCACCATGTGATGCGGCGTTTCGAAAAATAAATCGATATCAACCTTCTATGGTCGGAAGGTCCGATTTTATGTCGAAAGGATTTGAAATGACAGCTCATTGACCGGCTGTGCGCATGTTAAAGTGATCCCTATATACGTGTATCATTCAGTGGTTTGCAATACCCTTTATGGTGATACACAAAACCAGACGATTCGGCTCCCATGGGAATGTTGGATAGAGTCCATCCATGGTTTTATTTAAATTACTGAATTGTTTAAGATGACCGATTTCGCCGTTTGGGGGGAGTGGGGGAGATGGGTGTTGAATGCGTTGGTATCAGCAGGAGGTGTACCCCCGGAGCCGGATCGACTCCGGGGGCGTCCGAAAGGAGGCGTGCTTCTGAAGTCCGCCATACTCCAGAAGCCATCAATGAAGATGAAACGGACGTAATAGAATCACATACAAAATTAGTGCCAACTTACCTTAAAAGATAACTACTTAAAATAGATAGACAAAATGAATTGTCGGCGTTTACAGACGTCAAGAATTTGACAATGGGTGGGTCTGTTTTCGTCGCTCGACTATCCTTTTGTCCGCGAGAATTCCTTACGGCTGTAAATGATGCGTTGCAGCACGGTGATGGATGTCAGCACAAAATAGAGTGCAAGGCCTGCCCACAATATCAGGTCTGCAAAGGGTGGCAGGATGCATACCAGAAAGGCCCACATGATAAGGTAGATTGTTCTCCAACCACGCTCCATCCAACCGATGCCGCAGGTGCCGCCGAGGGCTTCAGAGCGCGCCTTGACATAGCTGATCATGACCGTCGCGAATGAGCTCGCAAAGATCAGACCGCTGGCCAGCATAAACCGGTTGGTGTTCCAGAACAGAATCCAGAAACCCAAAAGGTAGAAGAAATCCGATATCCGATCCAGGGTAGAGTCGAGAAAAGCACCGAACACCGATGCAGCGTTACGACGGCGGGCCAAGAGGCCGTCCAATGTGTCGGCAAAACCTGAAATAAGCATAAAAAGAAGACCGACGACAGGATGCAGGAAAAAACCGATCGGAACGGCGGCGGCCAGAAGGAGGCCGACCAGCGTGAACTGATTCGGGCTGAGCGTCAGGCGATTGACGTGCGGCAGAAACCGTTTATCGAGCCACCGGTAGTAGGGTTCGGCCAGAAAACTCTTGCGAAGCGTCATGTTAACAATTCAGGGATTGTGATAGATTTCAGAACCGGTCTTTGCCCACCTGATGACCTCCATCGTCCCTTTATCAATTGGACAGAGGTTTGCGTTGCTGAGGATATTCGGTCTCTGCATCACCTTTTTCCGGAAACAGAGATATGAAATTTTCGGTCAGGCTAAACGCTTCATCGTCGGTGAATTGACGCGGTGGATGTTTGCAAAAATACGCCGAAGGGCCTTCGAGAACACCGCCTTGGCCGCGATCCAGTGCGAGCTTGACACACCTTATTGCATCGATGGTGACTCCGGCCGAATTGGGAGAATCTTCGACCGATAGACGCAGTTCGATTTCCATGGGAACACCGCCGAACAACCGTCCCTCCATCCGGATAAAACAGACCTTGTTGTCCTTCTGCCAGGGGACATAGTCACTCGGGCCGATGTGAATGTTTTCGTTTTCCAGACGCTGAGCCGCCACGGATTGGACCGCTTCGGTCTTCGACTCTTTTTTCGACATCAACCGATGGTGGTTGAGCATATTCAAAAAATCGGTGTTTCCCCCCGTGTTGAGTTGGTAGGTTCGCTCGAGCTTAACCCCCCGTTTCCTGAAAAGATCGGTCAGGACCCTGTGCGTTATGGTGGCCCCGAGCTGGGATTTGATGTCGTCGCCGATGAGCGGTATGTTTTTTTCCTGGAATCGGCGAGCCCATTGCGGATCACTCGCGATAAAAACCGGGATGTTGTTGATCAGGGCGATGCCGGCTTCGAGGGCGCATTCGGCATAAAATTGCGTAGCACGCTGTGAGCCGACCGGCATGTAGTTCAGGAGGATTTCTGCGCCGGTTTCCCTAAAAAGATCCACGACAGCCTTATGCTCCGGTTCGGGAGCATCGGAAGGAACAAACGTGTACCTGTCTTCGTAATCCCGCATGTGGTCCGACAGGCCGTCGAGGATTCGGCCCATGCTGACCGTAACGTCAGACTGCGGCAAGTCGGGACAAAATCTTTTGGTGCAATTGGGGAGTGCAAAGATCGCCTCATTGACCTTCTTGCCGACTTTACGCCGGTCGATATCGAATGCCGCAACGACTTCGATGTCCCCAGGCCTGTATCCTCCCAAATCCCAATGCATGAGACCGGTCGCGTCCACCGGACCCTTGTCTCTGTAGTAGGTGATCCCCTGAATCAGTGAACTGGCACAGTTACCTATTCCCGCTATTGCAACTTTGATCATGCCCATCGGTGGTTCGACCTCCTCCCCATAATAAAGAGCTCTGAGCCCCAATTCCCGACTGTGCCGGTTGCCAAGGGTTCACAATAAGATTCGTGCACAATCCAACCCTCCGAAAAGATTTCCCCCCGCGGTTGGCGTAAACTGGCAGATCGTTGCGCGGGAAGTGTCACACAAGCAATATAGAACGGTTTAATTTAGAATCAACGCGGTTTGCAAGATCTTTTAACGTTGTCGACTAATTTTCAGGTTGGCCAGTGGCTGTTTCCGGTATTCGGCTCCAAGAAACAAAGAATGTTTCCCGGGGCTCAACCATCGCCGTCATTTCAAACAATTCACGATAAGCGAAGAGCGCGCGAGGATCAGAGCGGCTGGTGGTTTTCGGCTGCGGCTGACGTGGTCTCTTGGTTGCTTTGTTCAGCTGTCCAGCGGGCCAGAATTTTGTGGTAGGTTCGGATTCGGTCAACATAACTGACGGGCTCGGCCCCGCGGGCATATCCATGCGTCAGCCCGCGGTAATATTTTTTAAGTCGCAGCAACGGCAGTGTCGAACGGATATCGGACCAGGCATTCGGATCTTTGCCGAGCGCGACCGCCAATGCCTGCGCATCCTCCAGGTGTCCGAAGCCAACGTTGTAAGCGGCTAAGGCCATAAACGTCCGATCCGGTTCCGGAATGTCCACCGGTATTTTCTTGTGAAGCAGGGCCAGGTAGCGTGTGCCGCCATGAATGGACTGCTTGGGATCGAGCCTGTTTTTCACGCCCACCAAACGCGCGGTCGCGAGGGTCAGCATCATCATCCCCCTGACACCGGTGAAGCTCTTGGCCTTGGGGTTCCAATGCGATTCCTGGTAGGATTGCGCTGCTATCAGGGTCCAGTCCAGTCCCTGTTTCTGGGCCGCGTTTACGAAATACTGTCGGAAAAGCGGCAGTCGGTGTCCCAACCGTTTGCGGAAAGTTGAGATGTCGACATAATCGAATTTCTCCAGGTGACCATAATAGTGCTGCTTGAGCCGTTCCAACAGCGAAACGGTGGACGGCAGCTCGAACCACTGCTGGAGTGCGCGACCCAGATGCCAGTTGTGCGGGTGGAGGACCCAGGCTTGATTTTGGCCTTCGTCGATGGCAAAATGGACTGTCAGTTCCGGGTGGTAGCGCTGATTCAGCGCGATAGTGGTCGATTCTGCAATGGTCAACGGAATGACGCCCTGGCCGGCCATTTCCAGCAATTCTTCTGATTCATAGTCGGAAATGGACAACCAGGACAGTTCCGGGTATTCTTTCTTCAAAATGTTCAACCGTTTTTCTTGAAACCCGTCGGTGGTAACCCATATGGGCTTGCCGATCAGATCCGCGGCAGTTTTAAGCACGGTGCCGTCACGGC
Organism: Desulfobacterales bacterium; assembly: GCA_049666885.1. GTDB lineage: Bacteria > Desulfobacterota > Desulfobacteria > Desulfobacterales > SG8-13 > JARFQH01. The sequence goes on along the minus strand of JBATHN010000501.1, from coordinate 4,657 downwards.
GGCCCACGACCTGCTGTTGTATTTGTTGATAAATCGGACCGAAGGCCAGATGCCGACGCAGGTCATCCGATACGATGAAACCGGCGGCGATCAGATCCGCCTCACCATTGAGAAGGGAAGTGACCATCGTCTTGTCATTTTCCATGACCACTATTTCCAGCTTGACGTTCAGGTAATCGGCAAAGGCTTTTACAAGTTCGTATTCGAACCCTTCCTCTCCCTGCGGCCCTTCATAATAGCAGGTCCCATTGTTGCGGGTGATGACCTTAAGAGCCCCTTTGGCTTGGATTGCCTCTAAATCGTTTTTGAAGAGCGGTTGATTGCAGCGCGAACCGGTCAATACCATCAAGATGGCCATTACCAGACCGCAGGCGCTGCTACGAACCTGCCCGAAGCATGTTTTTTCCGGCCGGGGGTTCGGATAAACGCCCATTTTAATCGGCAAGCGCCTTAAGGAATTCATCACCATCATCGGACATTTCAGCAGGAGGTCACTATTCTTGGGTGGGCACTGACTTAGTGGCCCTATTCGTGAATACGGTGGCATTCAATGACCGCTGCATCCCGCCGAACCGTGTTGCTCGGCGCGCGCATACGCTTGGTATGCGCGCTTCTCGCACCTTGTGCTGCCGGCGCTCTGTCATCTCGGTTCGTCACCGTATTTACGAACAGGACCACTTAGGGCTCACTAAAAATTAACGTCACATTCCGGTATTAAATATCGGCCGGCGGCAAGGGATACTTGAGACAAAGCACCCGAACGCAGCGGTCAATGACGGCCTCTCGAATCCATCACATTCGTGGATTCACTGAATACAATTAAAATAGGTGGCGGGATTCTCATAGCTGTTTCCTCAAAACGTTTTTTCAGGTACTATAACCGTTAATGTACTGAGCGACGTCCGCATTGGTTGAATATTTTCCCCAAAAGGGATAATAATGAAATTTACCCTTTTAAAACGTCTGACTCTTGGATACGTTGTTATCTTGTTCCTGGTGGTTCTGCTCGGGGTTTACGTGTCCCTCAATCTCAACTTGTTAAACCGCTTGATTCGTGGAACTGCGGTCGACGGGACCACAATCGCCCAGATGGAACATCTGCGGGATACGCTTTTTTCGCAGGTCAGTTTTGAGAAAAAATACCATATCTCCAAAGACGAAGATTTTATAAAGAAGTTCTGGGAAATTCGCGAACTCTTTAAAACCGGGCTCGATGACAATGAATATCGAATGGATACGCCCCGCAAAATCGAGCTTTTTACACAAACACGCCAATTGTACGATCAGTATCTCGCTTTATTCGATGAGGAAAACAAGCGCTTGTCCTTAGGGAACTCAAAACCGAGCCGCGAATATGTGACGCAGAATGAAGCCTTGCTGGACGGTATCGCCCTCCGGCTCAACGGCATCATTGCCATCGTTCAGAAGGGCCGCGAAGAGAAAATTATCTCGGCCGGCTTGATCAGTTCACGAGTGTTGAATATGACCCTGTTCACGGCGATACTCACCGTGGTGGTCGGTACGCTGATATCTTTCTTCAGCACCCGCCGAATCAACCGTTCGATTGTGCTGTTGCAGAAAAAAACAAAGGAAATTGCCGAGGGAAGATACGTGCAGTTCCCCGCGATGAAGGGTCCGCCTGAAATCATGAACCTGGCCGACGATTTCAATGCGATGAGCGTAAAGCTCAAACAGCTGGATGAGATGAAAATCGATTTTATCAACCACTTGTCACATGAACTTCGGACCCCGCTGACCGCTATACGGGAAGCCTCTGAAATGCTGATCGAGGGCACATATGCCAACGCACCGGAAAAAAAGCAGCAACTGTTGGTCATAACTCGGGAAGAGTGCGAGCGACTGATCCGATCCGTCAACCGGATTCTCGATTTTTCCCGCATGGAAGCGCACATGATGGAGTACCGCTATCAGAAGGCCAAATTGACACCATTGCTGCAACAAGCGGTACTGAAGCTGGCACCGATCGCGCAGAGCAAGCGAATTCAGCTTGTACTGAAACCGCTGCCCGAATTGCCGTTGATTATGATGGACGAGGAGCGTATTGGTCAGGTGATGGACAATCTGATCGGCAACGCGCTGAAATTTACACCGGAAAACGGCCAGGTACGCATCATGGCGGCGCCTTACAACCACTCAAAAAAGGTTGTTTGTGTGGCTGTTTCCGATACCGGCATCGGTATTGCCGCCGAGTCGCTGAAAATCATCTTTGAAAAATTCTCCAGGGTCGAAACGAATGGACACAAGGCCGCCGGTTCCGGCCTGGGTCTGACCATCGCCAAACACATCATCTCAGATCACGGGGGTGAAATATGGGCCAAAAGTACACCAGGAAGCGGCAGTACTTTCTATTTCGCATTGCCGGCTGCCTGATGTTTGCCTGCCTGTTGGCCGGCTGCCTGTATCCGCCGGAGCGCTGGAAAACGGAGGAACACCTCGCGACGGCCAACTATTATTTGGGCAGAAGCAATTTCAGCGCCTCGCTGAGAGAAAGCCGGGCCGTACTGAATCTCTATCCCCAGCTTTTGGGAGACCGGGCCCTCTTTCAGATCGGCCTCATATACAGTCATCCCGAAAATCCAGAGCATGATTTCACAAAAGCCCGTGAGGCTTTCAAGGCACTCGTAAACCGGTATCCTGAAAGCCCGCTCAAGCCTCAGGCCGAATTATGGATTACAATCTTGCGGAACCTGCTGGACATGGATTCTGTGTTGAGGTCTAAAAATCAGGAATTGGCCCGGTCTAAGGACCAGCTCAGAGATCAGATGGAAAAAGTAAAAAAGCTTGAGGAACAGAAACAGAAAATCAGCGAGACCAAAGAGGTTCATTACGAAAAGGCCATCGAAGCCAAGGATCGACAGATCAAAAAGGCCATCGAAGACAAGGATCGACAGATCAAAGAGCTGGAGGAAAACATCGACCAACTAAAAGAGGTGGATATCAAAATCGAGGAAAAAAAACGCAAAGTTACTCCCTGAATCAAAATTTGCAGTTAAAGAGGAAGTCATGAACAATATCTTGGTTGTCGATGATGACCGCAATATTCTGAACGTGATCCAGATGCGCCTTGAAGCTGAAAGCTACCGCGTCTTCAAGGCGCTCAATTCGAACCAGGCCCTCACTTTTCTTGGGAACAACGACATCGACCTCGCGTTGGTCGATTTGAGATTAATAGACGAAGACGGCATCACACTGATGGAAGATATTCATCACACCAACCCGGATCTCCCCATCATTATTCTGACCGCTCACGGTAGCATTAACAGTGCCGTGGAAGCCATGAAGCGTGGTGCCGCCAACTACCTGACCAAGCCGTTCAACTATCAGGAGCTTTTGTTGCAGATCCAGAATTGCCTGGAGAAAAGCGAGTTGTCCAAAGAGGTCAACACGCTGCGAAATATCTGCGCTGTTCAGTTCGGATTCAAAAACATCATCGGCAGAAGCGAGGGAATGAAACGGGTCCTGGAGCAGGTCGCCCAGGCGGCCGAGACCGATTCGAACGTTCACATCGAAGGCGAGAGCGGAACTGGAAAGGAATTGATCGCCAAGTCACTGCATCTTTCCGGCCCCAGAAAAAAAGGTCCTTTTGTTGCCATTAATTGCGCAGCGATTCCGGAAACCCTTTTAGAGAGTGAGTTGTTCGGTTACAAAAAAGGGGCCTTCAGTGGCGCCGTGAGCGACAAGAAAGGTCTCTTCGTTCAAGCCCACAACGGCAGTTTCTTTTTGGATGAAATCTCTGAAATGCCGCTGACCATGCAAAGCAAACTGCTGCGTGTGCTGGAAGAACGCGAATTTTTTCCGGTCGGCGGCCATCAGACCATCAAGGTCGACACGCGGATCATCACGGCTTCCAACAAGAACCTTGAGCAGGAAGTCGAAAACAAAAATTTCCGTGAGGACCTGTATTACCGTATTCACGTGATTCGGATCCAGCTGCCGCCCCTGCGGGATAGACGAGACGACATTCCCCTTCTTGCAAAACATTTTCTTAAAAAATATGCTGCGGAGATGAAAAAGGAGATCACCGGTTTTTCATCCGCTGCACTGCAGAAACTTCTCCGTCACCACTGGCCGGGCAATGTCCGTGAACTTGAGAACACGATCGAAAGTGCCGTCGCCATGGGAACCGGTAACGAGATTGGTGCTGATTTGATCCTGCCAAAATGCGAAGCTGACAATGAATGCATCAAACCGCTCAAAGAGGCCAAGGACGACTTTATGAAAAACTACCTGCTGCAATTGGTCGAGTTCACGCAGGGCAACGTCAGTCAGGCCGCCAAGCTCGCCGGCAAATACCGTGCCGATCTTTATGATCTGATGAAAAGATACAAACTGGATCCGTCCAACTTCAGGGAATAATCTGGTTCTGCCGCTGTCTCAGCGTGCTTTGACCACATACGGCTGCGGCTCTGCAATGCAATCTGTACTCAGATGAGGTAGCGCCGCTGATTTACCTTAGTGGTCCTGTTCGGAAATACGGTGACGTACCGAGATGACAGAAGCGCCCGCAGCGCAAGGCGCGAGAAGCGAGCATACCAAGCGTATGCGAGAGCCGAGCAACACGGCGCGGCGGGATGCATCGGTCATTGAATGCCACCGTATTTACAAATAGGGCCACTTAGTCTGTCCGCATACCGGT
>JBATHN010000500.1:0-4670 GCA_049666885.1 Desulfobacterales bacterium | reverse complement strand
ATGGTTTTTTTCAAACCGATGGTGCTGCTGGCCAGCACTTGGATCAACCGGTTGTTGACGCTACCGGCCCTGGTCTGGACGAAGCGTTTGAAAAACCAGAGCGTCAGCAGCAGTCCGCCCAGGACGACCACCAGCGATGCCAGCATCTGAAGCAGCGAGGGGAGAATCTCGGGGTAAGCGTTCATTTCAATTTCTCCACCCGTTCGGCGTGACTGACGATCTCGGTCAACCGCACGCCGTATTTCTCGTTGACCTCGACTACTTCCCCTTTGGCAATCAACCTTTGGTTGGCCCGGATCTCCAGGGTTTCACCGGCCATCTTGGCCAGCTCGATCACCGAACCCTGACCGAGCTTGAGCAGGTCGTTGATCACCATGTGGGTGCGGCCAAGCTCGACGGTTATCTCCAGCGGAATATCGAGAATAAACTCCATTCCCGGTCCGGCCGGCGGCCTTTGCGGAGTCTCCGGCCGGGAAGCCGCTTTCGGCGGCGTTGATTCGGATGTTTCCGACGGCTGACTTTCTGTTTGGACTTGATCTTCTGCCATGGCACATTTTCCTGGCACTAAGCACTTAAGAGTTCCGCTTCGGCGTCAACCGGCACACGATTGATCGGAGAGCATGGTTGGCGGCCTCAGCGACTCAGCGGTTGAGGCAGCGGGTGATTTCGACCGCCCGATTACCCTTGATGATGCCTGGGAAACCGTAGAATTTAGGCACCCCGTCGATTTTAAGAAGGATCTGGTCCTTGGGCCCGGTGGGCAGCTGCAACACATCGTCGACCTGCAGGTTGAGGACCTCACCGACAGTGCGGGAGGTTTGCCCTAGTTCAGCGATGAGGTTGACCGGCGTGTCCTTGAGCAGTTCCCGCAGTTGGGCGTGCCAGGCGGGTTGAGAATCCTTCTCCCGCCTTTCGGTAGCCGCAAGAACCTCCTTGATCGGCTCGAGCATCAAGTAGGAAATGCACAAGTGGATGTTGCCGGAAAACGCCTGTCCCTTGACCCCGAAAACGTTGACGACCATCGGCTCGCCGGCGCTGGCCAGATGGGTGAATTCCGGCTTGGATTCTATCCGGCGCAGACCGATTTTGACCTTGTGCACGACCGACCAGGCTTCTTCCAGACCAGCCAGGGTCTCGGCTGCAAATTTTTTCATCATGCCCTGCTCGATCAGCGTGAATTCCCGGATCCGTCCGAGCGGTTTGCCGTCGCCACCGAACATACAGTCGATCAGGGAGAAGACCAGCTGCGGCTCGACGGCCATCAATGCTTCGCCGATCAGGGGTTCCATGGAGAAAATGTTCAAATTGGTCGGGGTGGAGAAGGAGCTGATGAATTCACCGTACTTCACTATTTCGGTGGAAACAGGCCCGACTTCGATAGGCTGCTGAAAAGTTGTCGAAAGGGCAAGACTCATTCGGGTCGCAAACCGGTCGAAAACCTCTTCCAGGGCATGAAACTGACTGCGGAGCATGGTGCTGCGGGAGGTCAGATTGTAGTCCTGAACGACCGGCTCGTCTTTTGCGTCCTGCTTGAGGTCGACCTCTCCCTTGTCCATGGCGGACAAGAGAGCATCGATTTCTTCCTGGGATAGGATCTGATCGGCCATCGTAAATCTTCTTTTACTGAACCACGAATTCGGTGAAATATATATTGGCGACGCTGTCCGACCTCAGAAAACTGTTCAACTTTGCCACCAACTCATCCCGCAAGGCATCTTTCCCCTCGACCGTCGATATATCGGCGTATTTTTTGGCCGGCAGGAGCATCAGGACACCATTGCGGACCAAAGGCAACCGCTCCTGGATCAAAGCGACGGTATCCTCGTCCTTGAGTTCGAGGTTCATCGTCACGCGCAGGTAGCGGGCGGAGCCTTCATCGGCGAGGTTGACGATGAAGGTGTCGAGGGGATGGATCGGACCGATCTTGACCGGCTCCTCCGCTGGAGAGGCTCCTGTTTTGCCGGCATCCGCCGAATGGGCATTGGCGGCATTCATCTTGTTCCACATGAAAAAGAACCCCGTGCCCATCATGCCCAAGAGCAGCACGAATGCGAGGGCAACGATAATCAGTACCTTATTCGACATGATCGCCTCTTTCCTCCATCAAGATGAAATCTTCTTCTGTAGACTTTAAGATAAAGGTTTTGGTCTGCGTTATCGGTCGTCGGCGTATTACAATAAAGCCTTCTCCCTCTGGCCTTGCCAAAACCATTATCGTAAAGCCTATATATCGGTGTTTGACACTCTTCCAGCAACCGTAGACCACCGACCACATGCGGAACACCGATCTCATCCAGCCGTAATTAAGCAAGGATTATGCCACTGAGTGAAGACAGCTGGAGGATGTCGAGAGCGTGGAAAAAAGGGAAGCAGAAGGATATAGGGCGTGCCGCATGGCAACCGGAGAACGCCGCGTGCATGACCGAAGGCCGTCAATAATTTTAGGAACTTGTCAAGTCTTTGACGTCACCGGTCCGGCCCGACCGGGTTGCCCGGCAAACGGCGCCGCAGGTGTGTGCCGGCAGGCCGGAGGAATCATCCACTCCAGCCTGCCGGTCATCTGCCGGGAAGCCACCTTGGGGAGGACCCTGTTGATGCCGGGCGCCGCACTCACCAACCGGAACTCTCAGCCCGAAACTTGATCAACAGGGCGCTGGCCACACGTCACGGTGGCTCCGATTAACGCTTGATGTTGATCAGTTCGGTGAGAATTTCGTCGCTGGTTGTGATCACCCGGGAGTTCGCCTGAAACGCCCGCTGGGTCGTGATCATCTTGACGAATTCCTGCGCCAGATCGACATTCGACATCTCGATCGAACTGGGACTAATGCTGCCGAGGGATGAGCTTCCGGGTACGCCTGGCAACACCTGCCCGGATTCGAGGGATTCAGCGTACAGGTTGTGCCCCATTTTGGTTAAACCATAGTAACTGGGAAATTCGGCCAGCGCCAACTGGAACAGGGGCATTAGCTGACCGTTGGAATAGAACCCCGTCACGACGCCGTTCTCATCGAAGGATACTCCGCGGAGCGAACCGGCCGGATAACCATTCTGACCCAAGAACGTGGTCGAGGACGGTGAGGCGTAACCGGTAAGACTGCCGTTATTCAAACCGGCGGCATCGTACAGGTTCCAGGTCACGTTCTGACTGGCGGCGCCGTTGGTGAGGGTCAGGGCCATGGTGACGTTGGCAGCCGGGCTCGTCAACTGTCCCGAGGTATCGAAGGCGACGGGGATGGTGGGATTGCCGTTGAGGGTGACACCGCTTCCGGCGGATGCCGGTATCGATCCGGCAACGTCCCATGTGCCGGAGCCGGTATTGGTGAAGGTGAGTGTGACCGGGATGGCGTTGCCCAGGGAGTCGTAAACGGTCACGGTCGATGCGAACGTGGTGCCCAACGCCGATCCGGCGTCGAGATTAACTTCTGCGTTGATTTCGTTAGAAGCCAAAGGCGGGGTAATGCCTCCGCCCGGCACCGAGAGGTCACTCAGGCTGCCCAGCGTCAGGGTTCCGTCCGAAGCCACGCCGGTGACCGGATACCCCTGAACCACCAAACCGTCGGGGTTGCGCAGGTCCCCGTTGCGGTCGAAATTGAACTCGCCGGCGCGGGAGTAAAATCTCCCCCCGTTGGCGTCATTGAGAATAAAAAAGCCGCGCCCGTTTATGGCCAGGTCCGTCGGGCTGCTGGTGTTTTCGAGGGAACCCTGGCTCCATACGGGAGTCGTACCCCAGAAATCGACGCCGCGGCCGATATCGTTGCCGCTGGAGCCGCCGAGGGACTGGCTTAAGATGTTGGCAAACGAGGATCGGTTGGATTTGAAAGCCGTGGTGTTGACATTGGCGATGTTGTCGCCGACCACGGTCATGGCCGTGGCGTTGGCGTTCAGTCCCGATATTCCGGCAAATAAAGATCCAATCATGTGAGTGGTCCTCCTGTTTGAACTTTACGGATTCAATCCGTCTGTTTGAACAGCGTCTGTTGTCAAAGCGTCTGCGGTCACTTCTCTGATGTCGTTCACTGAGATGCTGTAATCCCCGGCCCGGAGTCGAGGCGTCTGGCCGTCGAAGTTCACACCGGTTACCCGGGCCGATACAAATGGCGTGGCTGTCGCGGCTTCTCCATCGTGTGTAGTCGCCTGGATTTCATAACTGTACCGGCCGACGGGCAACCGGGTGCCCTCCTGGTCAAGACCGTCCCACGTCAGGCTGTGGCGTCCCGAGGCCAGCGGACCACTTGTGATGGTCCGGACGAAATTGCCTTCCGGGCCGTAAATGTTGGCCGACAGGTATTCGACATCTTGTGTCAGATCAAAGCCCAGTACGGCCTCACTGTCGTCCCCCAGCATGATGGCGTTGCCTGGTGCTTCAACCGTTTTGCCGATCAAATCGACCGCCTGGGCGTTCTTGATCGCGGCCTGGTAGCTCTGCAGACTTTCCAGGTTGGTATTGACGTTGTTGAGTTGCTCCAGAGACGTAAACTGTGCCAGCTGGGCGGTGAATTCGGTGCTATTGAGCGGGTTCAGCGGGTCTTGATGCTGCAGCTGAGCCACCAACAGGTTCAGAAAATCATTTTTGCCCATGATCGTCGTATCGGATGACACGGCTTTTGAGGTGGTCGAGACCCCGGTCTTTTCAATCGCGGCAATGCTCATAATAAGGTCGTCCTTTA
>JBATHN010000499.1:0-4071 GCA_049666885.1 Desulfobacterales bacterium | reverse complement strand
ACCAGTAAACATCGGTCGGATGGATGTCCTGTACGTATTTGGAGGTGCCGGCGGTATAGGCCAGGAATCCGCCGGTACCGTGCTGGCAGCCCTTGGGTTTTCCGGTGGTGCCGCTGGTGTACATCAGGAACAGCGGGTCCTCGGCATTCATCTTTTCGGGTTCGACCCGGGCGCCGTAGTAGTCCTTGAGCACATCGTTGACAAAATAATCCCGGCCGTCGACCATCGCTGTCGGACTGGAGGCCTTGCCGGTATAGCGCTGCCATACGAGGACCTTGTCGACTTTCTGTCCGTCCTTGCCCGCCAGATCGACGGCAATATCGGCATTTTGCTTGTGGTCGAGCAGGGTCCCGCTGCGGTAATAGGCGTCTGCGGTGATCAACACCCGGCTGCCGGAGTCGACGATGCGGTCGGCACAGGCACGGCCGCTGAATCCACCGAACACCTGGCTGTGGATGACCCCGAGGCGGGCACAGGCCAGCATGGTAATCGGCAGTTCCGGTATCATCGGCATGTGGAGGGTCACCCGGTCACCCCGCTTGAGGCCGGCGAAATCCCTCAGAAGCGCCGCGAATTCGTTTACGCGGACATACAGTTCCTGATACGTGATGTGCTGGTAGCCCTCTTCAATCGGTTCCGGAACGAAATGAATCGCCGTCTTGTTCTTGTATTCGGCCAGATGACGGTCAACGCAGTTATAGCTGGCATTGATCTTTCCGCCCTTGAACCATTTGAAGCACGGCGCATCGCTGGTATCCAGGATCTCGTCCCAGTATTCGTACCAGGTCAGCAGGTCGGCGTATTCCTTGTAGCAGTTCGGGAAATTATCCAGGCTGAAACGGTCATAGATTTTCTCGTCGGTCATATTGGCCTGGGCGATGAATTTCGTTGTGGGATAATAGAGTCCTTCTTCCTGCCAATGGACGGCAATCTGAGCTTCTGAAGTTTCGACGATTTCTTTCTCTGCCATAGATCACACTCCTTAGAGCTTGTGGTTGCAATGTTGACGGACGATCATCCGACGGTTTACGTCACACTCCAAACTTCTTGTTCACCTCCCTCCTTTCCTCCGTTTGTTTGTGATAAATTTTCCCACCAATGGACTTGCCTTAACTGCCCTGCAAAGGGGCCCGATCGTGTTGATCCCGGCCGGGCGTACGGCCCTCTGCGCAGTTTCCTTCATTTTTTTGATCGGTGGACCGACAGCATCAGTTTTTCCTTTTGCTGGAATTGTCGGTCGCAACGGTTTTGGTGATACCCTGGCGGAAGATGTCAAATGCCGCCTCGAGCGTCGGCTTCAGGTAATCCTTGTCCTGGTTGATGATCCGTTTGCTTTCTTCCCAAAGGACGATCCCTGAAAACATCGCCCACAGAATGTCGGCCAGTGCCACCGGGTGTTGGTCGATAAATGCCCCCTTGCGAATACCCTCTTCGAAAATCTCGGCCATCGTGCCCAGTGAACTCTTGGAAAGCTGCTTGATTTCCTCCATCAGCTCCGGGGACAGGCTCTTGAGGGTTTCGCTGGACTGGAGGTGAAACATATTGATCAAAATGAGTGGATCGAATGCATACACGTCATAAAGGGCTTGCTTCAACGATGCGATACGGTCGTCGTGGTCGCTGTAGGATTCGTTCTTGACGTGTTCGAGGCGGATGTTGAGGTGCTTGAGAATGCGCAAAGAAAGCGAGGCGTAAAGTTCATCCTTGTTTTTAAAATAGATGTAGATGGTCCCGGGACTGAGCTCCGCCTCTTTGGCGATGTCCTCCATCGTGGCCTTGTTGAAGCCTTTGGCGGAAAAAACCCTTTTGGCGGCCACGATGATCTGCTGACGCCGTCTTTCGCGTTCCCGTTCTTTCCGCTCTTGGATGCCCATTATTTTTATGAATCCAATTTAGTCGTTACAGGTGTTTATAAACGATAGGTTTTATTTGTCAAGAAAAAATTGATCAGAATCTTGATTTTTATGCTGTTTATTTTACCCAATTCAATTATTAAATAATAATATAAATTCAGAATCTTATGGGAGACCAATCTTCCGGTTGCCAATGCTGCAGCGTCAAGGTACGGTTATTCAAGAAAGTTTTCTTTATCGGATTTTGGAGATGTTTTAAAAAATAACGCAAATTTGGTCTTGCCAGACAGGAGTCGAATGCATTATTAGAGGACGGCCGCAAAGCGTCAGATATGGGGTGAAGACGGGTTTGCGGCATTTTTCTAAAAACGCCGCTCGCAAGCCGGGTCACCGGGAAGCCGTCCGGGGAGAACATCATCTTCACAGCTGCAGGAAGATTAAATGTTTAATACAGCCATAAAGTTCGGAACGTATCCGAGGAATGTGCGAAGAGGTATCGCCTGTCTGACGCTGGGGTGGATCGTGCACCTCGTATTTTATTTCAAATTTTTTACCGGCGAGGTTTTGGTTCGTAATGACTACCTGATGGTGGTGATCGGAATCGCGATTTGTTATTTTGTGGCCAGCATCAACACCTGGGCCCGGGCGCTGAGCCTTTTTTTCAATATCGGCATAATGGTCATCTACCTGGCGCTGCTGGTGTTCCAAAAGGCCGATTTCGGGCTGCAGGTGATGACGATCACGGTGATTTTTATCTTTGGCCTGGCCACCTATTATTTGTTACGCAAAGACACGGCCGAGTTTTTCAGGGGTTTCAATGCCGATAAGACTCAAGACAATGAAAAAAAGATATAATTCGGTTCATTTAAACAGCATCGATCGACTAAACAGCATCGATCGACGAAACGTCCACCCATAACGAAAACCAGAGAGCTGACACGACCATGCCCTTGCCTCTAAAAGAGATCCAGTGTCAATGCGGCCACGTCACGACGCTGCAATCGAAAAAACTGAGATGTATCAAGTGCGGGAAGTTTGTGTTTTACGACGAGAAGGAAAAACGACGTCACACCACCAACCAGTTCTATGTCGTCGCCATGCTGGCCTTGGCCATCGGGATCATCACCTATCTCTTCGTCGAAATGATCGTCGAACCGCTTTTTGGATAAGCGGTGCGGCAAGAAATAAGTATTTTTACGTTTCAAAAAAGGCTTTTAACGTTTGGCTGCGGAGAAGGTTTTCGATCTGCAGGCTTCTGTCGCGGAGTTGGTCGAGCCGGTCGAAGGTAATTGTAAGGGTGTAAGTGGTGCCCTCGAAATTGCCGGGTGGGATCAATTCCACGCCGGGGCCGAGATTCAGATCTCGAACCAAATCCTGGAAACGTGCCGTCGCGGCACTCATCACCGGATAGCGGCGTTGCCGAAGCATAGACCGCAGCTGCCCGGCCTTTTGTGACCGTTCGAGATCCGGTGCCGACAGGAGATTCCGGAGCGAGGGTTCGGTCAAGAGTTCGGCCAGCGTTATCCCTTCGCGCCGGGCGATTTCGCTCATAAGGGACAGGATCTCCCGTTGCCGGTTCAATCCCAGCTTTAGATCGGCGAAGAGGCACCCCAGAGATTCGGCCGTTGCACTGTCGAGCCGCTTCAGCTCGAGCGCCATGGCCAGGGCCAACTCGCCGGCCGCCAAACGGTTTTGGAGCCCGGTCGGCAGCGTCGTCAGCAACATGATCTTTCGCATCAGCGATGGATTGTCGGGCAGCGCCAGCCCGGCCGCCTGACGGCTCAGGTCCATCTCATCCGCGGCAATTCCAGCGAGCAGGTTCAGGGCACGCGCGGTTTCGATCAGATTGAGCGGCCGCTGCAACGAATTATCGGCAATGGCCAACCGGACGCAGGTGGAATCGTCGGTACCTTCAGGCAGCACCCGCGCCCGGGTGTCGGATCGTCCGAGAAGACGGCAGACGTCGATACGGCGGAATCCGGCCACGATTTGATATCCGCCGGTCCTCTTGCGCACAATCGGCGGATCGAGCACACCGAGGGCGGCAATCGAGTCTTTCAGTTTGTCGATCGCATCAGATGTGGTAATGCGGTAGACCGTGTCCTCGAATTGGAGGCTTTCAAGAGGCAGAGACTGCTCGTTAAAACGCATGCCGAACGCCGGTCAACTGATCGAGGGCTTCCATATATTTACGGCGGGTATCCCGGACGACCGATTC
>JBATHN010000498.1:0-2071 GCA_049666885.1 Desulfobacterales bacterium | reverse complement strand
GTCCGATTTTCATCCTCCAGCCAAACGCGCGGGGCCGTGATCGCCTTGCTGCCGAAATAGTTGGCCACAATGTCACGGCTTTCGGGCGGCAGATCGTTCCAGTTGACGGTTTTGAAGAGATAGCCGTTGTAGGGGGCGCGTTCTTGAAACAGCAGCCGGGTGTGTTGGCGCAGGGATTTCACCGAAGTGAAACTCATGACGGTAAACGTGAGAATGATCAATGTGGCGCAGGTCAGCACGGTCCGCAGTCGCCGTCGCCTCAGATTGCTGACCCCCAGCAGAAAAGCCGCGACGAAGGCTTTCCAGCGCCCCATTTCGACTGACTTCATGTGCCGGGCACGCTGCTGCAGTTTGATCATTTCTTCTTCGAACCGGAAGTAGATGATCAGGGTGACGATCCCCGAAAGGCCCATGATGAAAAAGGCCAGGATGACGACGGTGGGGCTGTAGGCCAGCTGAAAAGCCGGGTGCACGTTGTAGATGACGGCGATCAACAGGAGTAGAATGCCGCAAAAAGCGACGATACGTCGGTTGATGTCGGTGTACGAAAAAAGCAATCGTTCCATGCAGAAGGCAAACGGAACGAAAAGCGCAATATAGAACAGAACCCCGAACAGGACGTCCTTCTGCGTGTCTTCAACATCGCTGTAGACGCGGGTGGCCAGCGCCCAGGAGCGATTGGCGGCTCTGGCAAAGCGGTCGTAAGACCGGTCATCGAGAGCCTGGCGGGCTTGCGCCAGGACGGTCATTCCTTCCTGCTGCAGCCGTGCGATCCGTTCGTTGTAAATGCCGTGTTTTTCCAGAACTCGAATCCGCGGCCCGAGCAGGGCCCACATGTCTCGGGCCACCCTGTAGTCCGTGCGGTAAACGTAGGGCCAATCGTCTATAAGGTATCCCTGTCCCTGGGGATGCTCGTCGTCGGCATTGAGAAGCAGCAGTTTCCAGCCCAGCACCGTGTCCGAAAGCGTCAACTTCCAGGGCGTGCCGGGTTCCAGGAACAGGGAAGAGACGATGGAAGACCACGTGTCGAGCCGGCTGAAGCTGTACCGAACCGGTCTGGCTTCCCTCCGGGCGTCGATCAGCTGATACTTGTTCATGTAACGGAATGTGCGGGGTTCGAGGAGGTTGAAAATGACGCTCTGCTTGCATCCGAACATCACCAGGTCGGTTTCCATGTTGGCGCGTTGAACCTTTATCCGGTAGGCATTCTTTCCGGTCTGTTTTTTATCGATGGCCCAAACGACCTGACCGTTTTGAGGATCGAAGCGGTAGGCTTCGATGACCACTTTGTCCTGAACCAGTTTCTTGGTGGACACCCCCTTGAGGAAAAACATTCCCATGGCGTCCACCATGCTGTAGTAACGTCCCTCACCCTGAAAGGCCATGATCACGGTTCCCGGAGCCGGTTGATCGGGAAACAATTCGCCCTGCCGCAGTATTTTCGCCCGCCCGGTGATCGTCGTAAACCCATCCCTGGGGAGACTGCCGTCGTGCAGCTCCGGCGCCCGGCTGATGGTGTCGATCAAAACCGCAATCTGGGCACTCTGGCGCGCAGCAAAGCGACTGTCGACGCTTTCGGGCCGATCGCCCGGTGTGCCCCACAACGGCCTGGCGTCGTTTACCGTCACAAGCGTAAACCCGAGGTAACCGGCCAGCGCACTGACCTCGCCCCCAAGGGGCGGGCGGTCGAGAAAGTAGTCTTGCCATGAGCTCAGACGGCTGGGGCGCAGCGTGTCGCGATACAGCGAGGGGCCGGATTCGGCGGTCGTCAACCCCTCGGCACCCTGCCGGAGGACATCGTCCAGGATCCTGTAGCTGGCCGTTCGGTTGACGCGCGGCCGCAGCGGATAGAGCCAGCCGTAATTGAAGGCTCCGAATCCGTCCCCGTGGCTGGAAAGGTGCAGCGAAACGATGGTGGCAATCTCCATCGATCTGGCAAGATTGCGAAATGACTTGGCGCTGCGGATGAATCTTTCCTGTCTTCCGGCGTCTGAGGCAATTTGACGGTATTCTTCGAGGGCCCGGGGAATAAGCTGTTCGATAGCCACCGTCTCTTCCGGCAGAAGATTGC
>JBATHN010000497.1:0-3122 GCA_049666885.1 Desulfobacterales bacterium | reverse complement strand
CCCGAAGGCTGCGTTTTTCAGGACTTTTGTCCGAAAGGCGACGCCGCTTGCCGGCAGGCGGATCTCCCGTTGCGGTCTGTCGCTCCGGATCACCTCGTCCGCTGCTGGAAAATCGAAAACGACGAGTCCGTGCGCATGACGCCTAATGATTCATAGCGAGGCGCGTAATGACATTTACCACACCACCCAGTGAAATCGACACCAGAATCGATCATCTCAAGCAACGGCTGGAAAAGGCCGGAATCGATGCGGCCCTGATCCTTCAGAACTCGGACCTGTTTTACTTTACCGGCACCATCCAGCAGGCCCATCTCTTCGTGCCGGTCGACGGCGAACCGCTGCTGATGGTCCGCAAAGACATCGAGCGGGCCGTGGCCGAATCGCCGATTCGAAAAATTGTCCCCATATCCCGGCCGCAGGAACTGCCTGAATTGCTGCAACACAACGGCCACACCCTCCCCCGCCGTTTGGGTCTCGAGCTCGATGTCCTGCCCGCCAACCTTTACCTAGTCTACCGCGACATCTTCTCCGGGGCCGAAATTTCTGATGTCTCGACCGTTGTCCGTCTGATCCGGGCGGTTAAATCCGATCACGAAATTGGCCTGATCACCGCCGCAGCCGGATATTCGGACCAGGTCGCCGACAGCGTAAGGGAGTATCTGCGGGAAGGGATCACTGAAATCGAGCTGGCCGGACTGATCGAAGCCCGGGCCCGCAGACTGGGCCACCAGGGGATCATCCGGATGCGCCTTTGGGGCAGTGAGCTGTTTTACGGACACCTGATGGCCGGACCCTCGGCCGCCGTGCCCAGCTACCTGGCCTCTCCCACCGGCGGCGCGGCGGTGAGCCCCGCCGTGGCACAGGGACCGGGTTTCCGGCCGATCCAGCGCCGTGAACCGATTCTGTTCGACTATGTCTTCGCCCACCAGGGGTACTTGTCTGACCACACGCGCATATTCGCCATCGAGGGGTTGTCGGATGAACTGCTTCAGGCTCACGAGGCCATGTTGGCCGTGCAGTCGATGGTCAAGAAAGAAGTCAAACCGGGGGTTCGAACCGGCGACGTTTATGAAATGGCGGTCGCCATGGCGACGGAGCTGGGATACGCCGAAAACTTCATGGGCGTGGGTGACAGCCGCATCCGTTTCATCGGTCACGGCATCGGTATCGAACTGGATGAATACCCCTTTCTGGCCCGGGGGCAGCGGCTCGAGTTTCAGCAGAACATGATCGTGGCCCTCGAACCAAAGCTGATCTTTCCGGGGGTCGGCGTCGTCGGCATTGAAAACACCCACGTCGTGACGGCTGACGGCCTGCGTCAATTGGGAAAATTTAACGAAGAAATCAATATTGTATAAATAAGTTGAGCCGGTTGAGCCCGTTAAGCCGGTTTAGCCAGCGGATGGACGAATTAAAACCGACTAAACGGGCTCAAAGGTTCAACCGACTCAACCGGCCTAACGGGCTCAACGGACTCAACCTAATTCCGAAGGAATGTCCCATGACACCAGAAAACTTCACCGCGGCCCAGCTGAGGGCCCGGATTCGCGCCGCAGAATGGCAAAAACCGACCTCGGGTGCGGCCCGCGGCTTTGTTCAGGCCAACCTGGTCATGCTGCCGCAGCGGGAAGCCTTTGACTTTCTTCTCTTCTGTGTCCGCAACCCCAAACCCTGTCCGATTCTCGATGTCCTCGAGGCCGGGGTCTACGAGCCTAAAATTGCCCCCGGGGCCGATCTGCGTCAGGATCTGCCCCGCTACCGGATCTACCGCAACGGAGAGTTGACGGAAGAGGTCGAAACCGTCATCGACACATTCAACGAAGACATGGTCAGCTTCCTTCTGGGCTGCAGTTTCTCTTTTGAGAACGCCCTGCAGAGCGCCGGTCTTCCGATCCGCAACATCGAGGAAGGTAAAAACGTTTCCATGTACGTCACCAAGCGTGCCTGCACACCAGCCGGACCGTTTTCCGCACCCTTGGTGGTCAGCATGCGGCCGATGACGCCCGAACAGGCCGTCCGCGCGGTCCAGATCACTACCCGCTTCCACCTGACCCACGGTTCACCGGTCCATATCGGCGATCCATCCCAAATCGGCATTGAGGACATCGCTCGCCCGGATTTCGGCGACCCGGTCACTATTGATCCGGGAGAAGTCCCGGTGTTCTGGGCTTGCGGTGTCACCTCCGCCTTGGCCGCCACATCGACCCCCCTGCCGCTGGTCATCACCCACGCCCCGGGCCACATGTTCGTCTCCGATCTGAAAGACGAAGACATGACGCTTTTTTAAAATCGGTCTGAATCCGGCTATCGTGGGCCCCTGACGCGCAATGACAATATAGTCGGGCCCGTAACCGCAGTTCCTCGTCGCTGACGCGCCGTAAGTGGCCTTTAATGTAGGGCATATAAAATATCCCTTGACTATCCTCAATAAACGTCTTACAAGGTAAGACATGAAAACGTCAAGCCTCACAATCAGATTGGACAAGGATCTGGATGCCCTGCTGACCAAAGCCAGTCAGCGATCAGGAAAAAACAGAAGCGTCATCGCGCGAGAGGCCCTCAGACGGCAGCTTCGTTTGGAACATTTTGAGGAAATCAGAAAAAGGGTGATGCCGTTTGCCGAAGCTCGCGGATATTTAACAGATGAGGATGTTTTCTCCCAGATATCATGAGGGTGTTTCTGGATACAAATGTTCTGGTAAGTGCCGTAGCAACCCGTGGCCTTTGTGCCGATGTCCTCAGAGAAATCCTGGTTTCCCATCAACTTGTTGTTTCCAATCCACTGATCTTCGAATTGAAGAATATCCTTCATACCAAGATCGGGCTCCCTCAAGAGATAATATCCGATTTCGTGGAACTGCTGACCCAAGATGCCGTTTTATCTGAAAACACCGACTTGGAAACAATCGACATAAATGACAAGGACGATATCCCTATCCTTTCAACTGCGTTGAATGGAAATGCAGAATTATTTGTGACCGCTGACAAAGAACTGCTTAAACTGAAAAAGATCCAATCCATGCGAATCATATCTCCAAGAAAATTCTGGGAGACGCTCAAAAACCAATCATCGGATGAACACTGACCGAAAAAGCTGTTAGGCGTCTTATCGGGGTCCTAAT
>JBATHN010000496.1:0-1579 GCA_049666885.1 Desulfobacterales bacterium | reverse complement strand
GCTGCCACGTGCGATTCTCACGCCACTGAACCTGCGTTTGCTAGTCGATAAAGGCTTTCCTGAGTTTCTCATCACATTGACGAGCCGGTTAAGCAGTCAGTCATATTTGACTTTAAAGGCCGAATGCTTAAATTACCCTCTAAATTTTAGCTGCGGAAAAACAACTAATATATAAACCTCCGATATTTATTATATTTTGAATCAAGGAGCCTTGTTTTGAAGGCGGTTTCAACCCAATAAATTCTAATCGAACCGAATGGCTTATCCGATGTTCGTAACTTGGTTGATATCGCGCACAGCGACTCTCGCTTTCACGTGGTGGGTGCTGGCGCAGGGCGCCTACGAGTCGTGGCAAGTCGGCCTACCCGCCATACTGATAGCCATTTTGATTGATTACCGTCTTTCTCCGCCCAAGGGCAATCGCTTGTCATTGGGCGGGTTCTTTGTTTATGCTCTTTATTTTCTCAAACTTTCGATTACCGGCGGAATTGACGTTGCCTGGCGTACCTATCATCCACGGTTGCCCCTCAACCCGGCCATGATCGAGTATCCGCTGAGATTGACTTCTTTATCAGCCCGAAACCTGTTCGTCTGTACGGTCAGTCTGCTTCCCGGAACCCTGAGTGCCGAGATCGGGGATAACAGATTGTTCGTACATGTGTTGGATGTCGGTCGTCCCTTCGAGCAGGAACTTAAAGTTATCGAGGATAGGACGGCGGCGATATTTCAACCCCAGACCCATATGAATGAACCCAACAAAAGTGCCGATTAAAATGAATTTTTATCTTTGGGTAGCGGTGTTTATTCTCATCAGTGTCGTTGCAGGCCTTATTCGCATTCTGAAAGGACCGACAGCGGCTGACAGCATGCTCGCCGCCCAGCTTTTCGGTACCGGGGGCGTGGCGATATTGCTGATACTCGCGCAGGCAATGCAGATGCCGGCTTTGGTGGATGTCGCCCTAGTTTATGCCTTGCTGGCAGCCATCACAATGGCCGTATTTGTCCGGCGGCAATGGAGGGGGGGCGAAAAGGCGGGGGAGATGAACAATGAGTCTAACTGAGATGTTGGGATCGTTTTTGTTGCTTCTGGCGATTCCCTTTTTTTGGAGCGGCAGCCTCGGCTTGCTGCGTTTTCCGGATATTTATACTCGGTTGCATGCACTGACCAAAGCCGACAATCTTGGACTCGGGTTTGTGGTCGCCGGATCGATTCTATTGTCCGAAGAATGGACGGTTGGCGTCAAGCTACTTCTCATCTGGCTGGCCGTTTTAACAGCGAGTACCATATCATGTTTTCTGGTCGCAAATGCGGCACGTAAGAGAAAAATAAAACCATGGATGAATTCCCAAATTTAGCCGATATTGCCTTTGATGGAATTTTGGCCCTGGTTGTGCTGGTTCTCGCCTGGAAGCTTTTACGCTCCCCAAATCTCTTCAAGGCTGTCGTCCTGTTTATCAGCTTTGGATTGATGATGTCTCTGGCCTGGGTCCGGTTGAAAGCCGTCGATATTGCTCTGGCCGAAGCCGCAATTGGTGCCGGGTTAACTGGAGCACTGTTTTTAACCGCGCTTGGCAAGCT
>JBATHN010000495.1:0-3155 GCA_049666885.1 Desulfobacterales bacterium | reverse complement strand
TACAGCATCGTCGAACTCACCGGTGACATATACTATTTCACCACCAAGCTGCCGGTTCGTCTCGAGCTTTTAGATGTCGTGATCATTGTCGGGGCGGCACTGGCCATCTGTTTTGTCGCCACGCTCTATCCGGCGCGACAGGCATCCAAACTCGACCCGGTCGAGGCGATACGCTATGGATAAAACCGGCACCCAATCCCTTTCCGGCCGACCGGCCGTACCGGGTGCCGCGCTGATGGCCTTGCGGGACCTGAGCAAGAGCTACAACGGCAGCGGCGCCCGGATCGATATTTTAAAAGGGGTCAATTTTGATTTGGCCCCGGGCGAGACCCTGGCAGTGGTGGGGGCCTCCGGGATCGGGAAATCGACGCTGCTGCACGTATTGGGAACACTCGACCGCCCCGACAGCGGTCGACTGTTCTTCAGGGACCAAGATGTTTTGGGCTATGACGCCAAAACGCTGGCTCGATTCAGGAACGAATCGATCGGCTTTGTTTTTCAGTTTCATCATCTTTTGTCCGAATTCAGTGCACTCGAAAATACGATGATGCCGGCCCTCATACGGGGGCGAAGCAAGAGCGCCGCACAGGATGCGGCCGAGGCCATCCTGGTGAGGGTCGGCCTCAAAGATCGCCTTCATCATCGGGTCACCAAGCTCTCGGGCGGTGAACAGCAGCGGGTTGCCTTGGCAAGGGCCCTGGTTCTCAGGCCCGCCCTTCTGCTGGCGGACGAGCCGACCGGCAATCTCGATCAGGGCAACAGCAAACAGGTCCATGAACTGCTGATGGAATTGAACCGTGAACTTCACATGACCCTCGTTGTCGTGACGCACAATCTGGAACTCGCTACGCTCATGGCCCGGAGGGTGACGATCGCATACGGTCAATTGGTTGACACCGATTGATTGATGTCGATCTGGGTCCATGCGGCGACTGACGCCGGTCTGAGGGCACACTCGAAAATAAGTCACATTCTGGACGCCGATGCATCCCGTCCGTCCGCGTTGCGAAAACGCCGAATATTGGGATATTCATGTGTTTTCACGCCTTGCCGGCCGGGTATCTCTACGCCAAGAATTGCGAACCAATTATCTTGTGAAACCTGCGGAATTTTCCGGGGGCTGACGGATTGAAGGTATGGGGATCATGTTGAAACGCTTCTTCTGGGTAGTGGTTGCGACCTTTTCTGTTTTGCCGGTCACCGTACTGGCAGCCAGAAAACCGGTCAACGTACTGATACTGCCGTTCGAGATCAATGCGGCCGAAGATCTGGCGTATCTCAAGACCGAAATTCCGAAGGTTATCGGCCAGAACCTCACCCAGGAGGGAGCCACGGTTTTGTCACCGCCGGAAGCCTTCGTGTCGCCGACAGGCAAACCGGATTTGAGCCCTGCAAACATTAGACGGATGGGAGAGGAAAGCGGTGCCGACTTCTTGGTCTGGGGAAGCCTGACGATGATCGGTCAGCAGTTCAGCCTAGATGTCCGCCTGCTGGAAGTATTCAACCCCAATCCCCCGAAGGTCTTTTCGATTGTCGGCCAGGGTCTTGAAAATCTGCCGCTGAAGGTCAAGGAACTGGCCAGCGACATCCTGGTGGTTATTTTCGAGCAGAAGAAAATATTAACGATCCAGATCGAGGGTAATCAGCGGATCGAAGCCGACGCCATCCGGAGGATCATCAAAACCGCCCCGGGTGACATCTATTCGATCAAGAACCTGTCCGATGATCTCAAGGCCATATACGGGATGGGTTATTTCGACGATGTCCGGGTCGAGGCCGAGGACGAACCCGATGGCAAAATTGTGGTGTTTAAGGTCAAGGAGAAACCGACCATCCGTTACGTTCGGTTTGAGGGCAATAATGTATTCGACGACAAGGAAATGAAAGAGAATATCACTCTCAAAACCGGTTCGATTTTGAACATTTTTCAAATTCAAAACAATGTTCAACGAATAGAAGGGCTGTATAAGGACAAGAATTACCATAACGTCAAAGTGGCGTACAAAATTCAGGAGGAACCCAATAACCAGGCCGATGTGACCTTTGCGATCGAAGAAGGGAAAAAAGTGCGGATCGAGCACATCTTCTTCGTCGGCAACAAAGCCTTCACCGACAAACAACTCAAAAAACAGATGAGCACCTCGGAAAAGGGATTTTTTTCCTTTATCACCGATTCCGGCGATTTGAAAAAAGAGGATTTGGACCAGGATGTCAGCCGCCTGGAAGCCTATTATCAAAACCAGGGCTATATCCGCGCCAAAGTCGGTGAACCGCAGATCGAATACAAAGAAGATGGGATCGACGTCACGATCAAGATCGAGGAAGGGCCGCAATACAAGGTGGGGACGATCGATGTCAAGGGGGATTTGATATTTCCCAGCGAAGTCCTGCTCGATAAAATAAAGCTGCGAAAGGAGGAATTTTACAACCGCACGGTGCTCCGCGACGATCTGCTCGCTTTGAGCGACCTGTATTCGGATGAGGGCTATGCGTTTGCCGACATCACCCCGGTCATCGACGAAAACGCCGAAAACCTGGTGGTCAATATCACGTATCAGTTTGACAAGGGGCAGCAGGTATACTTCGAAGAAATCACCATCAGCGGCAACTCCAAAACCAGGGACAAGGTGATCCGCCGCCAGCTTGAAGTTTACGAACAGGGGCTCTACAGCGGTTCGCGGTTGAAGCGTAGTGTCCGCAACCTGAACCGTCTCGATTATTTCCAGGACGTTAAAGTAAACACGACCAAAGGCAGTGACGATGACAAGATGCTGCTCAAGATCGACGTCGAGGAAAAGTCCACCGGCCAGTTCAGTGTCGGCGGCGGTTACAGCAACACTGAGAAGGTCTTTTTTGTCGGTTCGATTTCTCAGCGCAACCTCTTCGGCCGCGGGCAGATTCTCTCCTTGGCAGCCGAAGTGGGAACCGTAAATCAACGCTATCAGTTGTCGTTTACCGAACCGTGGCTCTTCGACATCCCGCTCTCGGCCGGATTTCGGATATACGACTGGACGACCGAGTACGACGCCTATGACAAAACCAGCAATGGGGCCTCCATCTTCTTTGGCTACCCTATATTCCGGGACACCCGCCTCAGTATGAGCTTCACCTACGACCGGGCCAAGCTGGACATCACCGATTTCTTGGCCACACCG
>JBATHN010000494.1:0-7688 GCA_049666885.1 Desulfobacterales bacterium | reverse complement strand
GTCATCGCCTCCCTGGCAGACGGCACCGCCGTTGCCGCCCGCCAAGGCAGGTGGCTCGCCACCGCATTTCACCCGGAGCTTTCCAACGATCTCCGCTTCCACCAATACTTCGTCGATGTGGCCTGTTCTTAACAGGCGCACTGCGTGCCTGTTAAAATCGGCGATGCCGGCACTGAAAATCACTTCACTGATTGATACTCTGTAAACTCTGAGCCTCTAACGAGCGATGCGAGTGGGTGTTGCCACCACTTCACCGCAGAGGGATCTCAGCTCGTGAAGCGAACAGGCGAGTGGACAAAAGGTCTCCTCTTAAGAATTCGGGTGTTATAAGGATGGTTCAAAGATACTGAAGAGCCATTTGGGAAGGTTGTAGAGAATGGAAAAGTGAGGAAGGGCGTCAGAAGAAGAAAAGGTGAAGGTGTTTTCTTACTTTCTTGGAATCATTTTTAGAAAGACGGCCAATTTTTTTTAGCAGCAATCGGTTATCTAAGGTAAAAATCTTGAGTCGGACCTGACACCGTAAATTTAATCCCGCCGCAGAATATTCCTCGATTTCAGAATCACCGGGCCATGGGCGGTGACCTCTTGTCGTTATCATTGTAAGAACGGTGTGTCCGCCCCTGTTAAATGCTGTTTTGCTGAGCACAAGGGCCGGGCGTCTTTTGGCCGCCGGTTTGTCTGTAAACGGAAACGGAACGGACACAACATCCCATTGGCTACAAATCATTGAAAGCCTCTTCATCGTCGGGGCTGTTCCATTCTTCAAGTGTTTCGGAGACGGCTGAATGGAAAGCAGAATCAAACGGAGTGATGCGTCTGAGTTTAATATATTGGCCCTGAATTTCGTAGGCAACGAGATCACCCGGTTCTATGTTCAGTGCCTTTCTAATCTCTAAAGGGATGGTGACCTGTCCCTTGGCTGAAAGTTTGCTGACATGCATGGTTGATTCTCCTTTAAACGATACAAAGCGGTTTAAAAGAATGAATATCAAGTGTAAAGAATAACGTCAAGTTTGAAATCTTTACCGGTGTGTGGGGGAAATCGAAAGGAATGATGTTATAAGAAACGGATCAGGCTCAATGTGGTTTTTGGCGGCAATGCTGCGCGGTAATTCAAGGGTGCGTGAATCGGGTCGGTGGCAAATGTATAGGTTCAATAGTGCCATCGGCCTATAATGGATGGGCTCTAACACGGGATTTCTTTTGACAAATTCCAAACGCCGGCAAGCGTTGCGGCGACGTTAAAAACGCTGTTGACTCAAAATATATATTAAAATATACAACCCTATTCGGTACTTACAAAGAGGCTCTTATAACGTTGGCATGCCCGCAGAAGCCTAACTTCTCAATATAGCGGACATGAGGATCTGTATCCCGGCTTTTACCTGCTATCGGGGTATAGTATTGCCGGACCCAAAAGGGGCGCTATGAATCACTTTTTCTTTGCACTCGTGTTGATACTTTACGGAGGCCTTGTACCTCTTTTTTTTAGGCGTCATTTTACCTTCATGAAAGCAGCCGGTACCCTTGGCATAGGCTTTGGGTGTCTATTGGGGCTGGTCGATGCGATCGTTAAACTGTTCCACCCGCAGATCTATTCCGCTTCCTTCAGCTACTTGAATGCATTCTCCCTGACTTTTCAAATAGACGCACTGTCGTCTTTTTTCCTTATCGCCATCTTTGCCGTCTCACTGCTGGCAGCGCTTTACAGCTTTCATTACATGGATAACCACGCCAAAACGCTGCGGACGGCTGCCCATTACTTCTTTTTCAGCCTGCTCGTCGCCGCTATGGCGCTGGTGGTGACCGCCAACAACCTGATCAGTTTCATGTTATCCTGGGAAATCATGTCCCTGTCGTCGTTTTTTCTGGTGGTGTACAACTATGAGACCGCAGAAAACAGGCGGGCGGGCTATCTCTATTTTGTGTTTTCGCAGGTGGGGGCTTTGTTTATATTCGCGGCGTTCGCTGTCATGTATGCCCATGCCGGCAGCATCGGGTTCGATGCGGCGGCCGACTTGCCGGATGCGGCCAAAATTTTGGTATTCGTTCTATCTTTCATCGGTTTCGGCTCCAAGGCCGGCGTCTTCCCCTTTCACGTCTGGCTGCCCCATGCCCATCCGGCGGCTTCCAGCCATATCTCCGCCGTGATGTCGGGTGTCATGATCAAGACCGGCATTTACGGTATCCTCCGCGTCTACGCGGTGCTGAACTGGCCCGCGGCGCTCTTTGGCGATATCGTATTGGTCGCCGGTATCGTTTCCGGAGTTTTGGGCGTGGTCTATGCTCTCGGGCAGCACGATCTGAAGCGCTTGCTGGCCTACCACAGTGTTGAAAATATCGGGATCATCCTGATCGGCATCGGAATCGGAATGATCGGGGTCTCGGCTGGTAAACCGGCTATGGCCGTGCTCGGATTCGCCGGCGGGCTGTTGCATGTCCTGAACCACTCGATCTTTAAATCCCTCCTGTTTATGGGGGCCGGCATGGTGCTGCGTAAAACCGGCACACGCTCCATAGATCTACTGGGGGGTCTGATCAAGAAAATGAAGATTACCGGGACGACCTTTCTGATCGGTTCTCTGGCCATATCCGGTCTCCCGCCGCTAAACGGTTTTGTGAGCGAATTTTTAATCTATCTCGGCGGGTTTCGCGGCCTGACACTAAGCAGAACGGATTTCGCGCTCAGCCTGCTGGCGATCGTGAGCCTGGCGGTGATCGGGGGGCTGGCCCTGGCCTGTTTCACCAAGGTGGTGGGAGTTGTCTTTCAAGGTGAGCCGCGCAGCCGGGCAGCGGAAAACGTGGATGAAAAAGGGCCCATGATGCTGATGCCCATGCTGGTGCTGGCGGCTGCCTGCATCATGATCGGGGTGTTCCCGACACTGTTCATGACCATGGCGGTCAAGGCCGTCGCTTCCCTGCAGTTGGGTTACGGCGCGATTCCACTGGCCCCCTTCGCGCAACTCACCGCCAACATTACCTGGGCCGCCGCCCTTATCTTCGCCGTTTTTTTCATCATTTTGGTGCTGCGTACCGCCGTATACAGAGGCAAGACCATCGCGCGATCCGGCACCTGGGGCTGTGGATTCACGCAGCCCACGGTAAAAATGCAATACACGGGATCTTCCTTTGCCGCTTCTATTTTAGAGTTTTTCAAACCGGTGGCACCCGTTACCGTAGACGACCGGAAAGTTAAGGGGAATTTTCCCGAAAAAACGCATTATCACAGCCACGTCAATGATATTGCCGAATTGCACATGGGGCGCGTCATCGTGCGTCCGATCCTGTCGCTTTTCGACCAATTGCGCTGGCTGCAGCATGGGGACATACACCTATACATCGGTTACATTTTGTTGGCCATTGTGATTGTGCTGTTCTTTGTTTAAATCGTGCCCATCCGTGGTTTTTAAAAGGCACTGATAAGTTTCCGATCTAGAAATCGCCATTTTTCGCAAGTTCAAGGAAATCTGCGACATTGCGCGGAGGCGTACTTTAGTACGCGCACAAGCGATTCCGCAGACCTGTCACGTCTTTAGCGTGATTGATGCCGACCTGTCCCGAAGCAGGCGGGGAATTGCGAAAAAGGGCCATTTATGGACGGAAACTAGCTCGGTGATGCGGCAGGCACATCGATTCATTTGACAGATGAGGATATTGAGATGAGATCCATTACCATTCTGGCTTTGGCGATACTGTTGGCACCGTTTTATTCAGCGCTTATCCTCAAGGTCAAGGCATTTTTCGGCGGTAAAAAAGGGCCGCCGTTGCTCATCAACTATTTTACACTTCTCAAGCTGTTAAAAAAGGGATCGGTTTACAGCACCAGTACCACCGTTATCTTCAAACTGGGACCGATGGTCTCTCTGTCCGCTGCTGTCACGGTCCTGATGTTTTTACCCATTGCCGGCCAACCGCCGCTTTTTTCTTTCAACGGAGATGTTATCCTGCTGCTTTACCTGCTTGGCCTGGGACGGTTTTTCACGATTGCGGCCGCCATGGACACGGCCTCACCCTTCGAAGGAATGGGCGCAGCCCGCGAGGCCTATTTTCCAATTATCTGTGAAGCCACACTGTTCATGATCTTAATCCTGTTTACCATTCTCACCGGGCAATTGAGTCTGGCGGCCTATTTTTGGACTGGTCAGCCCCTTATGCTCTGGCAAACGGCCGGGTCACCGCTGTTGTTTGTGGTTATTGCTCTATTTATTGTCCTGCTGACGGAAAATTCGCGGGTGCCGGTGGATGACCCGGCAACCCACCTGGAATTGACCATGATTCATGAAGTCATGGTGTTGGATCACAGCGGGCCCGATTTCGCCTTGATCGAGCTGGGCGCCTTTTTAAAACTATTTTTTTATGCGACGCTGGTCAGCCTGCTGATCTGCCCGTTTTCGCTCGGCAGCCCGGGGGCCGACATCGGCCTTTTCTTTTGCATTCTCGCAGTGGTTTACGCGGCCGTCGGCGTTACCGAGTCTGTCATGGCCCGCTTCCGGATGGACAAGGTGCCCCAGTTTGTCCTGACCTCTTTTGCCCTGGCCTTTTTTGCAACCGTTATCACCCTGGAGTTCATTAAATGATCGAATTCGTCGATACCATTTTGGCCCTGGTTCTGCTGTCGGTTTTATTCTCATTTGGCACCAGTCGGTTGCCGGCTTTAATCAAAATTATCGCTTTTCAAGGCGTGGCCGTGTCCATTGTGCCGCTGTTTATCGGCCACGGTCTGAGCACCGGCGGAATAATATTTACGCTTATTACCCTGCTGATCCGGGGCATTGTCATTCCCCTCTGCATCTATCTGGCCATTAAAAAAGTCGCCATCCACCGGGAAGTCGAACCCATTGTCGGCTATCATGCATCGCTGATGGTCGGTTTGATCCTCATTGTGGCCGCCACTTTCGTCAGCCCGAAATTCAATTTGCCCCAGTCCAGCAGCAATGCCCTGCTGCTCCCGACCGCCATTACCCTGCTGGCGGCGGGCATGTTTCTGCTCATGGCCCGGCGCAACGCGATCGCCATGGTTCTCGGTTATATCGTGATGGAGAACGGCATCTATCTGGTGGGCACCAGTTTTTCCGTTCGCGCCCACCACATCGTAGAATTCGGCATCCTGCTCGACGTGCTGGCCGGGGTTATGATAATGGCCATCATTCTGCAGAATATCAAACAGGCCTTCGATGATGTGGACACGGCACTTCTCAGAACCTTAAAGGAATAGGTGTTCTTATAATGGTTGAACTCATATTTCTGATTCCGCTTTTAACCGGTGCCATCGCCTTTTTCCTCCCGCGAACGTCCGGACGGCCGCTGCTGGTGATCACCGGCTCCATCCATCTGCTGTTGTCCCTTATACTGTGGATCCGTCGACCGATGGCGCTGCTTCCATCTTATTTTGCGGTGACACCCGAGGGGCTTTTGTCGTTGCTGGTCATATCACTGCTGTTTTTCTTGATTTCCATCTACACGACCGCCTATCTCAAAGAAGCCGATATCCGGTCGGAAAATATTTTCACCGGTTCGATGCTGCTTTTTTTATCCACCATGACAATGGTCACCCTCTCGGACCATATCATGGTCATGTGGATCGCTATCGAGGCCACCACACTGGCCAGTGCGCCGTTGATTTACACCCACCGGTCTGCCGCTTCCCTTGAAGCCACCTGGAAGTATGTCTTGATCTGTTCGGTGGGAATCGCCCTGGCCCTTTTGGGCTCGGTACTGATTGACCTTTCCATGGGTGTGGGCGGAGTGGATGTTCCAGTAGCCTTCTCCTCGCTTACGGAAGTGGCCCAGCGTCTCGATCCGTTGTGGCTGAAAACGGGCTTTGTGTTTATCCTGGTGGGCTACGGTACCAAGATGGGCTTGGCCCCGATGCACACCTGGCTGCCCGATGCCCACAGTGAGGCCCCCAGTCCGGCGTCGGCTCTTTTGTCGGGCGTACTGCTTAACTGTGCCTACCTGGGGATATTCAAAACCAATAAAATCATGCAGGCCGCAGGGCTGGGAAATTTCTCCGGCAACACTCTGATCGTCTTTGGTTTGGCATCCATGCTGGCCGCGGCAACGTTTATCATCAGACAGACCGAATACAAACGCCTGTTGGCCTATTCGAGCATCGAAAACATGGGGATAATCGCCTTCGGCACCGGGATCGGCGGGCTTGGGGCCTATGGCGCCGTGCTGTGTCTGATCCATCACAGCCTGATCAAATCGGCCCTGTTCCTTTCTTCCGGAAATATCCTCCTGGGTTACGGCAGTCGTATGATTGAGGGCACCGGGAACCTTGCCAAACTGATGCCCAAAACCTTTGTGGCTTTTTTCGGCGGATTTGTTGGTATTGCCGGCATGCCGCCGTTCGGGATTTTTCTGGGCGAACTGTTGATTGTTCTCGGCGCCTTTCGATCCGGACACTATTGGGGGGTGGGGCTGTTTATCCTGAGCATCTGTGTGATTTTTGCGGGATTTGCCAACCATGTCATGAAGATCGCGTTCGGCGGCACCGGGGTCGAGATTCAAACCAAAGAAATAACGAACATGGTCTGGCCCCAGTTGGCTCTGCTCTTTACCTCTATCGTGCTCTTTTTCTGGATGCCGGGTACATTGTACCAAACGATCATCAATGCATTGATGTAATCGGATTAGGTGACACCAATGGAGACGGGTTTTTTACAGATCGACAATGGGGAAGCGATTAACAGGGACCAGATCCCGCAGCTTGATTTCGATGAGTTTCGCAGCCGGGCTCTGGCGGTCGTCGAAGCCGGGGGCAAGGTCGTCCACTATTTTGCCTACCGGGACGGCTCTGCGGTCAAACTGCTGGCGGTGCTCAGGACCGATCAACTGCTGGCTGCCGGATGCGATGCGCCTGAGGCCTATCCGTCCATGACGCTGCAGTGCGAACCGTTCCATATGTTTGAACGCGAAATCGCAGAACAGTTCGGCATTCGACCCGAGGGGCATCCCTGGCTGAAGATGGTGCGCTATCACGCTAACGACCTCGGCAGGCCGGATGTCTTCGGAAACGATTACAGCCAAGACATCCCCGGCCGCTACGATTACTATGCCGTGGAAGGCGATGAAATCCATGAGGTGGCAGTGGGGCCGGTGCACGCCGGCGTTATCGAGCCCGGTCAATTCCGGTTCAATTGCATCGGAGAGCGCGTGCTGCACCTGGAAATTCAACTGGGTTACCAGCACCGCGGGGTCGAAGCGCTATTGCGCAATGCCGATGCCAAGCGGCTGCCCATATTGGCCGAGGGCATCGCCGGTGACACCGCCATCGGAAACAGCCTATGCATGGCCCAGGCGGTTGAGGCGTTGACTGCAGTCCAGCCCGATACCGGGGCCGACATCATCCGGTTGATCGCGTTGGAGCTGGAACGGATCGCCAACCACACCGGTGATCTGGGCGCTCTGAGCGGCGATGTCGCATTTTTACCGCCGGCCAATTACTTCGGCCGGATGCGCGGTGACTTCCTCAACATGTCGCTGTGGATGTGCGGCAACCGCTTCGGCAAAGGGCTGGTGCGGCCCGGCGGTGTCCGCTTCCCCCTGACCGACGAGGATCGCAACACGCTGATGGCGCGCCTGAACGAACTCAAACCCCAGGTCGAACATGTGATCGATCTGCTGTTTGCCACTTCCGGTGTCCGTTCACGATTTGAGGGCTGCGGAACGGTCAGCACGACGAC